>JALXAQ010000027.1 GCA_026991885.1 Thiotrichaceae bacterium | reverse complement strand
TCTAAACGGGGTGCGACATGATCAAATACATGTTTAGCTTCAATCAACATTTCCCAACCACGATTTTTACCCGGATCACCTATCCAAGTCGAAAAAGTGCCATAAACCCAACTGCCGGCGACTATAGTGGGTAACTCAGCAATGCCTGCGTCAAGACATTGTGAAAACGTAGTCAATTCTAACTCGGGATGCTCAGATAATTTTTGATAAAGGGCACTGAGAAAATGATAGCCATTTTCAGGGTAAGATTCCCACGCATTTTCGCCATCAAGGATAATTGAAGCAACCTGTGCCCCTGATTGTGAAGCTTCACGGGCAATGTTTTCCAAATGATGTACCAGATGAGCAACCGCATCATTGGCGTGCCATTTAGAAAATTCAAAGCCGATTAAATCTGACAAATTATCATCGCGGAAAAAGCAACGCACGGCACTATTAGGCAAAGAATAGGGGCGGTGCAAAGATTGATGATTTTGCCCACCCATACTGTTATTCCAGACATTGGTACCACTCGCAACCCAACGGATACCAAATTCTTCCATCAGCCGTACAGTCACTTCACTCACACTACCTTCAGAAGGCCAACAACCTTGCGGCGTAAAACCAAAATATTGTTCAAAGCTTTTAATACCCTCACGCATATGCCAACGCACTCGCTCTTTCCCGTCTGGATAGCAACCGATACCGTCTAGATTAATATCTGGCAAGGCTTCACGAGCGGAAAAAGTATCAAGCAACAAAGGCATGATGGGATGGGCATAAGGCGTGACAGATAACTCGATTTGTCCACGCTCAGCTAATGCCTTATAACGAGGAATGATCTCGCTCAACAATTCACCTATAATTTCAAGCAATTGTCGCCGATCAGTCTCATTAAATTCGCGTCCTTTTTCTATTAATACTTTTACCCTATCATCCGAGCGGCGCACCGTTTCCCCTAGCCAAGCTAAGTGATACCACATCAAAATATCGATGAGATATTGTTCATCCAAATAAGTGACAAGCTTAGGGTTTTCTTTCAATTGCCCGGCCAATTCTGCCAATGCCTGATAAGGCTTAAAACGTTGAATCAATCGCTCTTCATTGGCACGTAAACATTGCTCAATCAATGTCAAACGCGCTTCTACAAGAGACGTGCCTTCACTCAAAAAGGGCGTATGAGCGGGATGACTATTGAAAGCCGCTAACAAGGGATCACGGATGGGTGTGGCATCGCGTAAGAATGCCTGAATTTGTTTAACATAATCATCAAGTTGTTCCAACAAAGTGGGCGCAAAATTCACAACAGCACGGGCATTAGGCACCGCCTCTAAATGCGCTGCCATATCCACATAATCTTTAATCCCATGCAAATAAGTCCAAGGTAACTGATATTGTTCATTGTGCCAATCGTAATAGGCAGGCTGATGCATGTGCCAACATAGCACGACTTTGAATTTTTCCGCCATTTTTTTTTAAATCTCTTGTGAATGGTGCAAGGCGTACCTTGCACGAAATAAATTAGGAAGCATCATGTAGATTCTGATCTAACATCTCTGGTGTCACCAACACAACACCGCCCTCGCTCACATAAAAACGCTTGGCATCTTCCTCACGATTGTACCCAATTTCGGTCTTAGCTGGAATCTTTACCCCTTTGTCAATAACAACTTTTTTAATGCGACAATGTCGCCCAATATCCACATCAGGCAACACCACCGCCTCTTCCAACAAGGCATAAGAATTCACTTTGACATTGGAAAAAAGCAGCGAGTCTTTTATTTTCGCACCCGAAATCAAACAACCGCCAGAAACCATTGAATCGACTGCCATCCCACGACGATCATCATCATCAAAGACAAATTTAGCGGGTGCCAATTGTTCTTGATAAGTCCAGATTGGCCATTCTTTATCATACAAATTCAATTGTGGATCCACAGAGACTAAATCCATATTAGCCTCCCAAAACGCATCCAACGTGCCTACGTCGCGCCAATAATCTTCTGGTTTGTCTTTTTGGGCATCGCGAAAGCGATAGGCAAAAACGCGATGTTTTTCAATGAGAGAGGGAATAATATCCTTACCAAAATCATGAGTTGAATTCGGCAACTTTGAATCTTTCCGCAACTGCTCATACAAAAATTCGGCATTAAAGACATAAATGCCCATAGAAGCTAAAGCCTTTTCTGGATCAGTGGGCAGTGGCTCTGGTTGCGCCGGCTTTTCAGCAAAACGCACGATTTGTTCGTTACTGTCAATGCTCATCACGCCAAAACTTTTTGCCATATCCAGCGGCACTTCCAGACAGCCGACTGTCATATCCGCCTTCTTGTCAACATGCTCGGCAATCATGGGACCATAATCCATTTTATAGATATGATCACCGGCTAAAATGAGGATATATTCTGGGTTATGACTACGAATAATATTAAGGTTTTGACACACCGCATCAGCAGTCCCCACATACCAAGATTCGCTCTGTTGAGCCGCTGGCATTAATTCGACAAACTCCCCAAAACCGCGTAGCCAACTCCAACCCTTTTGAATATGGCGAATCAAGGAATGTGACTTGTATTGCGTCAGCACCGAAATTTTGCGGATACCCGAATTGATGCAATTTGACAGAGGAAAGTCAATGATGCGAAATTTGCCCCCAAAGGGCACAGCCGGTTTGGCTCGCCAATCAGTGAGTTCTTTAAGACGTGTTCCACGCCCCCCTGCTAATACTAAAGCCATCGTATTGCGAGTGAATTTGCTGACAAAACGGTGATCGTTGTGTTCAGTCATTTTTTTTTGTTACCCCTTTTAGTCGTGAAGGGATATATTATAATATTATTGTGGGTTTAAAATATAGGGACTCACACACCACCCATACACACATATTTCATTTCCAAATAATCCTCAATCCCATATTTAGAGCCCTCACGCCCCAGCCCCGATTCTTTTACGCCCCCAAACGGTGCCACTTCAGTGGAAATAATGCCCTCATTAATGCCCACCATGCCATACTCTAAGCCCTCCGCCACCCGCCAGGCACGACCCAAATCACGGGTATAAAAATAGGACGCTAATCCAAAAGGCGTATCATTCGCCAAAGCAATCGCCTCTTGCTCTGTTTTAAAACGAAATAGCGGCGCAACGGGGCCAAAAGTTTCCTCATTGGCAATCAACATTGAGGGCGTGACATCTGTTAAAATGGTCGGCTCAAAAAATGTCCCACCAAGTGCATGGCGTTGTCCACCAAATGCCACTTTTGCCCCCTGATTAACCGCATCACTGATATGACTTTCAACTTTTTCGACGGCTGCCATATTAATGAGAGGACCTTGCTGCGTCTCCCCTTTGAGCCCGTCACCCACTTTTAATTGGCTCACCGCTTGCGCCAATTTAGCGGCAAATTCATCATAAATACCCGCTTGAACCAACAAACGATTGGCACATACACAAGTTTGCCCCGTGTTACGGTATTTAGAGGCGATTGCCCCCACAATGGCTGCGTCTATATCGGCATCATCAAACACAATAAAGGGCGCGTTACCGCCTAATTCTAAAGAAACTTTTTTCACATTCGACGCGCATTGTGCCATTAACAATTTGCCGATAGTGGTTGAGCCAGTAAAAGACAATTTACGCACCAACGGATTAGCAGTCAATTCGGCACCGATTTTTTTAGGGCGCCCAGTGATCACATTAATCACACCTTTGGGTATTCCCGCCCGCTCTGCCAATTCGGCCAAAGCCAGCGCACAAAATGGCGTAGCCGCAGCCGGTTTAACCACCACAGTGCAGCCCACTGCCAAGGCGGGGGCAATTTTACGAGTAATCATGGCAATTGGAAAATTCCAAGGCGTAATCGCGGCAACCACCCCTATGGGTTGCTTAATTACCACAATACGCCGTCCAGGGATCGGCTCTGGGATCACATCACCATAAACGCGCTTAGCCTCTTCAGCAAACCATTCAATAAAAGACGCGCCATAAGCCACTTCGCCCTTAGACTCAGCCAAGGGTTTACCTTGCTCAGCGGTCATCAATATTGCCAAATCTTGCTGATTTTCCATAATCAAGTTAAACCATTGGCGCATAATCGCAGCGCGTTCTTTAGCCAACTTGTTGCGCCATTCGGGCATGGCAGCATGAGCGGCAGCGATGGCTTCATGGGTTTCGGCTTGTCCCATATTGGGCACTGTCCCAAGCACCGTATTATCGGCAGGATTTGTGACTTCAATAACGGTTGGGGCATCTACCCAAGTGCCATTGATATAGGCTTGTTGATGAAATAAATGGGGATCGGTTAATTGCATGATAATCTCCTAAACTGAGTTGTCCGTCAATAAAAAATAAAATCATCAAAACCAGACCTGGCAGGTTGAAAAGAAAACCTGCCAGGTCAAAGTCACAAGCTCGGGTTTTGATTTTGACCTGGCAGGTTTGGGTTTAACCTGCCAGGTCTGGTTTTGACTTTTTATTTACGGACAAGTCTATTACAGATACAACTCTGCCAAACTTAAATCTTGCGGATGAGTAATTTTGATATTATCTGCATGACCTTCAATTAACACCGGGCATTGTCCCATTTTTTCCATCGCCTGTGCATCATCAGTGACATGTTCTCCTCGACTTAACAGGTTTTGTAAGGCATTAGACAAAGCCTCTAATCGAAACATTTGCGGTGTCAGCGCGTGCCATAAACCTTCGCGGTTGACCGTTTCCACACTGTTAGCATCCACTCGTTTCATCGTATCACGCACCGGCACCGCTAATAATCCACCGACAGGGTGGTGCGCCAGTTCAGTCATTAATTTTTCAATATCGGCTTGTCGTACACAAGGTCGTGCTGCATCATGCACTAAAACCCAATCATCAGGTTGAGCCTGTTGTTGCAAGGCTTGTAAACCGTTTAACACCGAATGGCAACGCTCCGCGCCACCGTTGACACGCATCACAGGCATTGGCAAAGTGAGCGTCTCCCAATAAGGATCATCTTCTGCCACACAAACGACAATCCCCGCAATAGTGGGTAAATTGAGTCGCTCTAAAGTGTGTTGGAGAATGGGTTTGTTGCGTAAATGCAAATATTGTTTAGGACGCTGGCTGCCCATACGCGAGCCGATTCCAGCCGCTGGCACCAGTGCCCAATAGTTAGGAATCAACATTTTTAAGCCCTTTTCCTTTCCAAGCGCCGATAAGTAATCGCCTCAGTCAAATGCGCCGTTTGTATATTCTCACTCTCCGCCAAATCCGCAATCGTCCGCGCTACTTTTAAAATTCGATACCAAGCGCGTGCCGAGAGTCCCAATTGCTCAATCGCAGAATCGAGCAAGCGTTCATCCGCCTCGTTTAAACGACAATAACGCTCAATTTCCCGATTGCCCAAAAGACGGTTTGCTTGACCACTGCGTTGTAATTGCCGATCTCTCGCCGCCACAACGCGGGCGCGTACCTTTGCACTGTTTTCTCTCACGCTATCTTGGCGTAATTCTGAGCGAGGCAAGTTAGGCACTTCAATATGTAAATCAATGCGATCCAGCAGAGGGCCTGAAATTTTGGCCCGATAGCGGCTGACTTGTTGAGGACTACACTGACAACGATTACTGGGATCGCCAAGGTAGCCACAAGGGCAGGGATTCATCGCTGCAATGAGTTGAAAATTGGCAGGAAATTCGGCAGTGTGGGCGGCGCGAGAAATGGTAATATGTCCCGATTCCAGCGGCTCGCGCAAGACTTCTAAGACTCGTTTATCAAATTCTGGAAATTCGTCTAAAAATAAAATGCCGTTATGTGCCTGCGAGACTTCACCGGGGCGCGGGTGACTGCCGCCGCCCACTAATGCGACACCAGAGGCAGTATGATGTGGAGCGCGAAAGGGACGAATGCCCCAAACTTCGGCATCAAATCCATTGCGGGTAATTGAAGCAATCGTTGCCGTTTCTAGGGCTTCGTTTTCCGTCATGGGCGGTAAAATGCCAGGTAATCGACTGGCTAACATCGTTTTGCCCGTTCCCGGTGGACCAATCATTAATAAATTGTGTCCGCCAGCGGCAGCGACTTCTAGGGCACGTTTAGCATGATGTTGACCCCGCACATCACTTAAATCGGCAATATGAGTGATGGTAGCGGGATCGGGCGTGTGATCAGTACAAAAAGGCGTAATTTTTGCCGTTTTCTGTAAATGGGCACAAATATCAAGCAGATGTTTGATCTGCAAAATCGACACGTCACTGACCAAAGCCGCTTCAGCCGCATTTTCAAAGGGTACGACAACTTGCCGCTGTGCGTTACGGGCTGCTAAAGCCATTGGCAGTATCCCGCGCACTGGGCGCAATTCACCATTTAAGGCTAATTCTCCGACAAATTCATATTCTGACAAATTATCAGCGGGAATTTGCCGAGAGGCAGCCAATATGCCCAGTGCGATGGCCAGATCAAAGCGTCCGCCCTCTTTAGGTAAATCAGCGGGAGCAAGATTGATGGTGATGCGCTGTAGTGGAAAATCAAATTGGCTATTGAGCAAGGCACTGCGAACACGCTCTTGACTTTCTTTGACAGCGGCTTCTGGCAAGCCTACAATCAATAATTTGGGCAAGCCATTGGTCAAATGCACTTCAATGGTGACAGGAATGGCTTGAACGCCAACTTGGGCGCGACTGTGGACAATAGCTAAAGAAGACAGGAGATTACTCGGATTGGTTAAGTTATAATTAGGTAGATAGACTACTTAATTTAAAAAGGAAAAGTCAAATTAAATTATTTTTATAATTAATATAAAAATTATTTATGGTTTTAATCAACAGTGGAGCATAAACAATGATAACAATCACAGAAACTGTAACGCCACAAAAAGTTTTAGAACTTTCTCGATCCTTCACGTTTTCTGATAAAAATTGGCTTATAAACCAATTAAAAAAACTTATTGATCAGGAATCGTTACCAGACAGTGCCACTTTGGATGAAGCGATTGAATTGTATTTAGCCGATCAGTGTAGCCTTGGGCGAGCCGCCGAATTAGCGGGCGTGACACGTTGGGATATCCAAGATAGCTTATCTCAACGTGGGATACCTATTGAAATTGACAGCTGCCAATCGGTTGAAGAGATGGATGCGCTTACCGAGCGGTTGGAACGCAAGGGGTTATTATGCTCGTCATAAGTGATACCAATATTCTAAGCTCGTTGGCGGCGTGTGATGCTTTATCATGTCTTTTTCGTTTATTTCCAGATACGATCATTTACATTCCACCAACCGTACATCAAGAATTACAAATCGGATTAGAAAATGGCAAAAGGTACCTCAATCTGGTTTTACTTGCAACTCATCAAATTCAAGTTCTTCACTTATTGGAACTTGAGCAACAGATGATTAAAAGTTTACCGAATAAATTGAACCGTGGAGAGTGTGAAGCGATTGCTTTAGCCAAAAATCGCCAAGCTCTTTTGTTGTGTAATGATAAGCGAGCAATTCGTTATTGCCAAGAAGAAGAAATTGAAAGCATTAATTTACCTTATTTACTCCGCTTGTTTTGGACACGTAAAATTCTTTCAAAAGTTCAAGTTAAAGAGTTGATTGAACGAATGGAACAAGTAGAAAACCTTGTATTAAAGCAAAGCGTGTACGCTAAAATTTTCAGTGAGTGAAGCTGCCTCGACGCTCCGCGTCGAATTTGAAAGGAAAAATTAAGTGATACAACCAGAAATATTACGACGACGGGCACGATTATATAGCGACATTCGCAGCTTTTTTGCCACACGCCAAGTGCTAGAAGTCGAAACGCCTATACTTTCTGAAGCTTGCGTCCCTGAGCCTATGATTGAGCCATTTTATACTGATTATCATGGTCCGGGTTCTAAGCGTTTATTTTTGCACACATCGCCAGAATTAGCCATGAAACGGCTACTCGCCGCCGGCAGCGGTGCCATTTTTCAAATCACCAAAGTTTTTCGTGATGGCGAAGCGGGGCGTTGGCATAATCCAGAATTTAGTTTATTAGAATGGTATCGCCCTGGATTTCAGCAAAACGATTTAATCCAAGAAGTTGATGAATTATTACAAACACTCTTAAATTGTCCCCCCGCTGAATGTTTAACCTATTGTGGTGTATTTGAACAATATACCAAATTACACCCTTTACACTCTTCCCTAGCCGCTTTACAAGACTATGCTGCCCAATTTGGCGTTGTTGTGCAAGATCGTGATACCTGTTTACAACTCATCCTTTCACACGAGATTGAGCCACACTTAGGACAAAGCCGCCCCACTGTGATAACTGATTTTCCAGCCAGTCAAGCCGCTTTAGCCCGCAAACGAGCGGATAATCCAGAATTGGCTGAACGCTTTGAAATTTATGTGCAAGGCATTGAATTAGCAAATGGTTTTTATGAGTTGACCGATCCCGTTGAACAACGCCAACGCTTTGAAGAAGATTTAATAAAAAGACAAGCCCTCAATTTGCCAACTTATCCTTTAGATGAGCGATTTTTAGCCGCTTTAGAAACTGGATTGCCCGATTGTGCTGGCATTGCTTTAGGCTTAGATCGTTTATTAATGTTAATCGTAGGCGCTTCTCATATTGATGAAGTGTTGGCGTTTCCTATCAATTGTGCATAAGATAGACATAATTAAGCTTGTGGCGCTTGAGTTGAAATCTTCATCTAATTAGAGATTTTTCAATTCCAGCCAGTTGAACAATAACTTCATCAACCATACATCCTGTCTCCGCCGTTGAATAAGAGTTTATAAGCATTTTTTGTTTTTTTTAAATCCGTGTAGGGGCAATCCTTTATAATAAAGGGCATAACAAAGGCATTTTTTGTGGCTTCCTCAGTTTGGATATTTTCCCGCCTTTTGGCTCAGTGCTGATTAATTTGGCGCGTCAAGCAAGATACCACAATAACTGACAGTCTCACGCCTAACAACTTTTTCCGGATCAATAATCTCCTTGAGAAGGGCTCTAATAATATTATGCCCTTCTATTTCTGGCTCAGTCGTCACAATCCTACATTCCCCATCCTTTAGTTCGTCTATTAAATACATACATCTGTACTCCTTTGAAGATAAATATATTGCTAAGGAGTCTACTATTTATCTTGGACTTTTTGTTACAGACAATGATATGAACGGTAGAATTTTACCGATAAACGGTCAATTGAGCATCAATCATCACTATCTGAAAGACTCAAAATCTTAGTTTCTAATAAATTTAAGCATTCCGACATCAGCGTGTGGTAATCTTTGATTTTGGAAAATATGTTATCAGCTAAGGATTCATTGTAGGTATGTGATGTGAGATTACGAGCATCCGTCATAGCCAGTGCCAGCCGTGTTTGCGCTTGAGTGAGCAAGCCCACCTGAAAACAGGCACGAATAACCCCTTTAGGGGAACCTAAATCCAAGCCTTCAATGTCGTTTAAATATTGCTTTGCTGCTTTCCACATCGCCTCGAAAGAGTATTCAAAGCGTTGAATCGTCGCATCACGTCGCATTTTGGACTCAGGTTCACTTTCCAATTCTTGTAACGTCATTAAAGCTTTTTTAGCGACTTCAAGCCGTTTTTTTAAACGTTCCATACAATCGCCTCTTGTAAAATTTGCTGCTTGAAATCTTCATCGGTTTGGGATAAGTCCACTAAATCCACTGTCACAGGAATGAGACTTTCAAACAAAGCTTCACGCAGCTCTGCCAAAAGCCCTATAGGTAAAGACGCTTTGGGTAAAATGCCGACATCTATGTCGGAAGTGGGACGTGCATCTCCCCGTGCGTGTGAGCCAAATAAGTAAACTTGCACCGAATAATCTTTTAAATGGTCCAAAATTATTTGGCGCACTTGTGCAAGATTGGCAGAGACTGTCTCCGCCGTTGAATAAGAGTTTATAAGCATTTTTTGTTTTTTTTTTAAATCACGGTCCGCGTCTATACTACTTAGGAACGTGCATAAAATAATTTAGTCAACTTCAAAACCAGACCTGGCAGGTTAAAAACAAAACCTGCCAGGTCAAAGTCAAATAGCGACTTGGTTACGCTTTTGACCTGCCAGGTCTGGTTTTGACTTTCAGACGTTATTTCATGCGCGATCCTTAATCACTTCAGCCAACAATTCGCGTACCTGCCGAATACCCCCGATCAAATTTTTTTCAATCTCATCCATCGGTGCAGCACCACGCCCCGCAGCAGGATTAACAACAACAGCACAAGTGGCATAACAAAGCCCCAATTCTCGCGCCAAAGCCGCTTCTGGCATCCCCGTCATCCCCACAATATCACAGCCATCTCTTTCCATACGATTAATTTCTGCTGCCGTTTCCAAACGGGGACCTTGCATCGCCCCATATACGCCTTCAGAGTGTATTTTAAAATCGACTTGCGTGGCTAACAATTTGCTACGCAAACTTTCACAATAAGGATGAGTAAAGTCAATGTGAGTCACATGATCTTCATCAAAAAAAGTATGCTCGCGTGACCAGGTATAATCAATCAGTTGATGAGGAATCACCAAATCTATTGGCTGCATGTCGGGATGAATACTACCCACCGCTGCGACGGCAATCACGGTTTTTATCCCTAATTCTTTGAGACACCATATATTGGCACGATAATTCACTTTATGCGGAGGAATCGTATGCTTTGTCCCATGCCGTGCCAGAAAAATCACCGATTTTCCGCAATAGCGGCCATGAAAAATGGGACTAGAGGGTTCGCCATAAGGCGTTTGCAACACTTGTCGATGGGAGATTTCCAATCCCTCAAGTTCAGTTAAACCGGTGCCACCAATAATCGCTAATTCGCTCATAAGCCATGCACCGCATAAATCCCTGGCACATAACGTAATTGTCTTTGATAATCCATGCCATAACCAAAAACATAACGATTAGGTACCGTTAAAGCGGTAAAATCAGCCTGTTGCAAACCTGGACGTTGTTCGAGTTGTTTTTCCACCAAAACAGCAGACAGTACTTCCTCTGCCCCCGCTTCTTGACAATATTTGATAATCGCTTGCAAAGTCAAACCCTCGTCTAAAATATCATCAATCACTAGCACAGTGCGATCTTGTAAACTGGTACTGGGATATTTAATCCACTGCAAATCGCTGCCTGAAGTGGTGCCTCGATAACGGGTGGCATGAATATAATCAATTTCCACTGGAAAATTGAGCCGTGGCAACAATTGCCCCGTGGGGATTAATCCGCCAATCATCACACTCAAGCACAAGGGATGTTTGTTTTGCAAACGCTGGCTGATAATGCCTGCCATATCATCAAGCGCGTCTGACACTTCCCGTTCGGTGTACAACGGTTCGGCTTTAGCCAATACGTTTTGTATTTCTGATAATTCTAATTGATTATTCATAATAGATAAATATTGGGCTCCTATTATTTTTCTCTCGCTTCTGATCGTTTTTTGGCGAGATAATCATCTCTCGCTTGTTGCCTTCTCGCAGCCTCAATGAGTTTAGCTAGATCATCATCCTCAACTTCTTCGCTTTCTTCACTTCTTTCTTGTGGTTTGGGTTTTTGAGGTTTTGCTTTTGCTTGCATTTTCCTCTCTTTCTCTTTAGCTTGTCTTTTCGCCTCCGCTTCTTGTCTTTTCGCCTCCGCTTCTTGTCTTTTCGCCTCCGCTTGTTGTTTTTTCGCCTCTGCTTGTTGTTTTTTCGCCTCTGCTTGTTGTTTTTTGCGTTCAATTTTTAAACGCTCTCTTAAATCAGCTAAGATGGGGGATTGTGGATTGACCCTTTCTAAGCCAATTAAATAATTGGGTATTTTGTGCAATTGTTGATTACTGAATGCATTTTCAGCCCAAGCTTGGTAACGGCGTTCTATTTTCTGCAAACCCTTCAAGGCTTCTGCATTATTAGCTTCTCGCTTCAAAACGTCTTGATAACAAGCCAGTGCATTCCCCCCACTACCCGTGGTGAGACGTTGAGCATCCAAATGTTTTTTACATTTTCGCAGCAAGCGTGCCATTTCTTGAGCCTGTTTGGCTTGTTTTTGTTGTTGACGTTGTTGTTCAGTTAAACGTGCCGCCTCGGCTTGACGTGCCGCCTCCGCTTGACGTGCCGCCTCGGCTTGACGTGCCGCCTCCGCTTGTTGACGCGCCGCCTCGGCTTGACGTGCCGCCTCCGCTTGACGTGCCGCCTCCGCTTGTTGACGCGCCGCCTCGGCTTGACGCGCCGCCTCGGCTTGACGCGCCGCCTCGGCTTGACGCGCCGCCTCGGCTTGACGTGCCGCCTCCGCTTGACGTGCCGCCTCGGCTTGACGCGCCGCCTCCGCTTGACGTGCCGCCTCGGCTTGACGTGCCGCCTCCGCTTGTTGACGTGCTTTCTCTTCAACAATCCGTTGATGTTCTTGCTCTGCAAAATGTTTATCTATGCTTGGTTTGAACACTTCCCAGGCACTAAAACCAGCCACGAAGGCAAAAAGCAGCAAGAGAGGAACTAAAAAAGTAGATTTCTTTTTTTCTGGAAAAAGTTCGGCTAAAAACTCATCAACTGTCGCGATTCGATCATCTCGATGAAACGCTAAAGCACGCAAAAGTGCCTGATTTTGTTGACGGTTTAAATCTCTAATCGGTTTGGGAGACAAGTGTTCATATTTAGCAGTGGTCGCTTTTTTTCTATTAAAAGGGTGATTTCCTGACAATAATTCATAAGTCACACAAGCTAAGCCATAAATATCATCACGCGGTGAGGGGTCTAAACCTAATAACATCTCACAACTGGCATAAGAATCTGTCAATGCTTTCAATGCACCTGGATCATATTTGGTTTCCGCGCGTTCTGACTGATCCAGAGGTCGCGCAATTCCAAAATCAATCACTTTGGCAGTCTTAACATCAGACTCATAAAATACATTAGCGGGTTTAAAATCCAAATGCGCGATACCTTCTTGATGGGCGTATGCCAGTGCATGAGCCATATTTTTGATGATCGGCTCTGCTTCCCTGATGGACAGCCCATTTGGGTGACTTTTAATGAATTCGTCTAATGGAACTCCCTTTAATAATTCCATCACCATGAAAAAGCTATTACCCACATGATCTAAGCCATGGGCTTTCACAATATTAGCATGGCTCAATCTTTTATAACGATTAAATTCACGCACTAATGCCTTTAGCGCGTCAGGATGTTCCTTGAAATCTTGACTTAAAAACTTGATGGCTACATGGCTATCGCGTGACTCACCCTCCTCCTGAATCAAATCGCTCGCTTTCCAGACAAGACCCATAGCGCCTGTACCAAGCTCTTCTTCTAAGCGATATTTATCTCGTATGATGACCCCCGGTTCAAGGTTTATATCCTCCTCTCCCCATTGAGAAGGACGAGTCCAAGAGGATTGATGGAGGGATGACGAAATGCTTTTATCAGGTTTGATATTTTCCATTTTGCGTAACTCCTATTTATTTATTTTAGGAGTCCAAGATTTATCTTGGACGTTTTTTTAAACGCTCTCTTAAATCATTTAAAATGGGCGACTGTGGATTGACAAGTTCTAAGCCTTTTAAATAAAATGGGATTTTGTGCCATTGTTGATTTTTGAATGCGTTCTCAGCCCAAAGTTGGTAACGGCGTTCGATTTGCTGCAAGCCATCCAAGGCTTCTGCATTACCCGGTTCTCGCTTCAAAACTTCTTGATAACAAGCCAGTGCCGTTCCCCTACGTCCCGTCGTCAGACGTTTAGCATCCAAATGTTTTTGACATTCTTTTAGCAACTCAGCCACTTGGGCTTGTTGAGGTTTTTGCTCAGCTAAACGTGCCACATCCTCTTGAAGCCCTTGCTCTTCTTGGGTAACTGGTTTATCTATGGTTTTTTGTTGCGTTTTGAAATATCCCCAAGCGAAAAAACCAGTGAGTATGACAATTATCAAAATAATAATATCTCCACCGATTAAGGGAGATTTTTCTGGAAAAAGCTCGGCTAAAAATTCATCAACCGTCGCGGTTCTCTCATCCCGCTCCAAAGCTAAACCATGCAAGAGTGCCTTATTTTGTTGATGCTTTAACCCTTTAATCGGTTTTGGAGACAGATTCTCATATTCCACCTCGATGGCTTTTTTGTTATTAAAGGGATGATTTCCTGAGAGTAATTCATAAGTCACACAAGCTAAGCCATAAATATCATCACGCGGATCGGGCTCTAAACCTAATAACATTTCATAACTGGCATAAGCGTCGGTTAATGCCCCCAAGCTACCAGGGTCAAATTGGGTTTCATTGCGTTCCGCCCGTGTCAGGGGTCGTGCAATTCCAAAATCAATGACTTTAGCACGCTTGGTATCGGGATTATAGAACACATTAGCGGGTTTGAAATCCAAATGTGCAATCCCTTCTTGATGGGCATGTGCCAGTGCATGAGCCATATCTTTAATTATCGGCTCTGCTTTTTTGAGGGAAAGGCCATTCTTGTGACTTTTAATGAATTTGTTTAATGGAATTCCCTTTAAAAATTCCATGGCAAGAAAATAGTTATTACCGAAGCGATATAAATCATGCGTTTTAATAATATTAGGATGAGTGACTCTTTGATAACGCTGAAATTCCCGGACCAGTGCTTTTAGCGCGTCAGGATGTTCCTTGAAATCTTGAGTTAAAAACTTGAGAGCGACATAGCAGTCGCGTGCATCACCCTGCTGCTGAATCAAGTCTATCGCTTTCCAAACAACTCCCATACCTCCCTTGCCAATTTCTTTTAGCAAGCGATAATGTTCATGGATAACCTGCCCAGGTTTGAGAACCCTTTCTTTAGATTGATGTCCCGAATGTCTGGCACTCCCCTGGCGAGTTTTATCAAACTGTTCTTTAAGTACGGATTTAACATTTTCCATGATGATTTATTTTTAAGTATTTGGGAGTCCAAGATTTATCTTGGACTTCTATAGATTTCAATCTATCAAGCCTAATTTTTTGTTCAATTCTAGATCGTCAAGTATTCTTTGAGCCTCTTGTTTACGCTTGAGACGCTCTTTTTCGGCTTTTTTTATCCTAGCCTGTTCTCGTTTTTTGGCTAAACGCTCAGCTTTTATCCTAGCCTGTTCTTGTTTTTTGGCTAAACGCTCAGCTTCTATCCTAGCCTGTTCTCGTTTTTTGGCTAAACGCGCGGCCTCGGCTTTTATCCTAGCCTGTTCTCGTTTTTTGGCTAAACGCTCAGCTTTTATCCTAGCCTGTTCTCGTTTTTTGGCTAAACGCTCTCTTAAATCAGCTAAGATGGTGGATTGTGGATTGACCCTTTCTAAGCCAATTAAATAATTGGGTATTTTGTGCAATTTTTGAGTTTTGAAGGCATTTTCAATCCAAGTTTGGTAACGGCGTTCTATTTGCTGCAAACCCTTCAAGGCTTCTGCATTACCCGCTTCTCGTTCCAAAACCGCTTGATAACAAGCCAGTGCATTCCCCCCCCGCCCACTCGTCAGACGTTGAGCCTCAAAATGTTTTTGACATTGTTTTAGCAAATAAGCTACTTTGCCTTGTTCTTGTTGATGTTTTTGCTTAGCTAAACGCGCCGCCTCAGCTTGACGTGCCGCCTGGGCTTGACGCGCCGCCTCAGCTTGACGTGCCGCCTGGGCTTGACGCGCCGCCTCAGCTTGACGTGCCGCCTCGGCTTGACGTGCCGCCTCCGCTTGACGCGCCGCCTCGGCTTGACGTGCCGCCTCCGCTTGTTGACGTGCCTTCTCTTCAACAATCCGTTGACGTTCTTGCTCTGCAAAATGTTTATCTATGCTTGGTTTGAACAGTTCCCAGGCACTCAAACCAGCCACGAAGGCAAAAAGCAGCAAGAGAGGAACTAAAAAAGTAGATTTCTTTTTTTCTGGAAAAAGTTCGGCTAAAAACTCATCAACCGTCGCGATTCGAACATCTCGATGAAAAGCTAAAGCACGCCTGATTGCCTGATTTTGTTGACTGTTTAAATCACTAATCCGTTTGGGAGACAGCTTTTCATATTTAGCAGTGATCGCTTTTTTTCTATTAAAAGGGTGATTTCCTGACAATAATTCATAAGTCACACAAGCTAAGCCATAAATATCATCACGCGGATCGGGGTCTAATCCTAATAGCATCTCACAACTGGCATAAGTATAAGTGAATGTCCCCAAGCTACCTGGATCATATTTAGTTTCAGCGCGTTCGGACTGTTCTAGGGGTCGCGCAATCCCAAAATCAATCACTTTGGCAGTTTTCCGCTCTGGCTCATAAAACACATTGGCGGGTTTAAAATCCAAATGTGCGATACCTTCTTGATGGGCGTATGCCAGTGCATGACCCATATTCTTGATGATTGGCTCAGCTTCGCTGAGGGACAGGCCATTTGGGTGAATTTTAATGAATTCGTCTAATGGGACCCCCTTTAATAATTCCATCACCATGAAAAAGCTATTACCCACATGATCTAAGCCATGGGCTTTCACAATATTAGCATGGCTCAATCTTTTATAACGATTAAATTCACGCACTAATGCCTTTAGCGCGTCAGGATGTTGCTTGAAATCCTGACTTAAAAACTTAATGGCTACATGGCTATCGCGTGACTCACCCTCCTCCTGAATCAAATCGCTCGCTTTCCAGACAAGACCCATAGCGCCTGTACCAAGCTCTTCTTCTAAGCGATATTTATCTCGTATGATGACCCCCTGTTCAAGCTTTATATCCTCCTCTCCCCATTGAGAAGGACGAGTCCAAGAGGATTGAGGCTTATAGTCGAGTGAGTCAAACGGGGGCATTGAGTGCTGCATAATCTTAAATTGGTGCTGTTCATGAATTTTTAGGATGGTTCACTCGACACGTCGATGCAGGCACCGACGCTCTGCGTCGAGTTTAGCGTTCCTTTTCTAAACGCTGTCTTAACTTAGCTAAAATGGACGATTGCGGATTAACCTTTTCTAATCCTCTCAGATATTTGGCTACTTTAGACCATTGCCCTTTTCTCAAGGCATTCTCTGCCCAGTGTTGGTAACGGTCTTCTATTTTCTTTAAACCTTTCAAAGCTTCTGCATTATCAGCCTCTAGCTTCAATACATCTTTATAACAAGCTAATGCTGTCCCATTACGACCCGTGGTGAGGCGGTAAGCATCGAAATGTTTTTGACATTCTTGCAACAAGGCCGCTATTTTCGCCTGTTTTTCTAACTCTGCTAAACGCGCCTTCTCTTTTTCTAACTCTGCTAAACGCGCCTTCTCTTTTTCTAACTCTGCTAAACGCGCCTTCTCTTTTTCTATTGCCTCTTCATCTGCTTGATGTTTGTCTTCCGCTACGACAGGCTGGTGCACGGGTGGAACAACAATTGGCGCTGGGGGGGAAACAATAAACACGGGTTCGGCGGCTTGAGTGGGGGGGGCAGGTGGCTTATAAAGATATTTCCAACCGGCAAAACTAGCCGCTCCCAAAACAATCAACACCATGCTGATTAAACCCAAGGAATAATTCTGTTTTTTTGGAAAAAGTTCAGCTAAAAATTGAGTCACCGTTAAGGTTCTCTTTTTACGTTGAAAAGCTAAACCATGTAAAAGTGCCTTATTTTGTTTTTTGGTTAAACCCTTAATGGGTTTTGGGGTGAGTTTTTCATATTCCGCCGTGGTTGCTTTTTTTCTATTAAAGGGGTGTTTTCCTGACAATAACTCATAACTCACACAAGCTAAGCCATAAATATCATCACGCGGATCGGGATCCAAATTTAATTGCATTTCATTGCTGGCATAAGCGTCGGTTAATGCCCCCAAGGTACCCGGATCAAATCGGGTTTCATCCCGTTCCGACTGTTTCAAAGGTCGGGCAATTCCAAAATCAATGACTTTGGCAATCTTCGTCTCGGGATCATAGAACACATTGGCTGGTTTAAAATCCAAATGCGCGATGCCTTCTTGATGAGCATGTGCCAGTGCATGACCCATATTCTTGATGATCGGCTCTGCCTCCTTGAGGGACAAACCCTGTTTGTGAGTTTTAATAAATTCGTTTAATGGAATTCCCTTTAAAAATTCCATCACCAAAAAAAAGGTAGTACCGACCCTATCTAAACCATGGGCTTTGACAATATTAGGATGATTAAGCTTTTTATAGCGGTGAAATTCACGTACCAGTGCCTTTAGTGCATCAGGATGTTGCTTGAAATCTTGACTGAAAAACTTGATAGCGACATGGCTATCACGCGCCTGCCCTGCCTCCTGAATCAAGTCAACCGCTTTCCAAACCACCCCCATCCCACCTTCGCCAACTTCTTCTTCCAAGCGATAATTATCACGGATGATCAGCCCAGATTCGAGCACAATCTCCTCATCTACCCATTGTGAAGGACGAGTCAATTCGGATGATGGAACACTGCTATTGGTCGTTGAATTGGGACTTTTTATCGAATGAGACGCGCCACGCCTTGGTTCCGTCGCTAGTCGCGTTTTTTCATAAGGTTTGAAATTTTCCATAATAAAATGCAAGCTGTGTTATTATAATAATACCTTTTGGAGTCCAAGATTTATCTTGGATGTCACAGGAATAAAAAAACCATGTTTCATTGTGATCCCGTTCGTGCGGTAGAAGAATTTATAAAAACAATGACTTACCTAAGCACAGAACGGAAACTCAACCGCTTATTAAACCACATCGTCAGTGCCGCACGACAACTCACGGGTGCCGAGGCAGGGCGGCTCTATGTCCTCGATCAAACCAAACGCCATCTTTATCCTGAGATATCACAAAACGATGCCGTACCCGCCCCCCTTCAAGCTGTCCCCTCAATTTCGCTGTTTATTGGTCAACAAAATAACATGGATAATATTTGTGCCTACAGTGCCTTTTCGGGTCAATTAGTCAATATATCAGATGTCTATCATTATTCAGGTTTTGATTGTACCGATTTATACGAATATGATCAACGCACGGCTTATCGGAGCCAATCACTGTTAACGGTGCCACTCCGTGGCTACGCCAATATCACCATTGGCATTCTGCAATTGATAAACTATCATGATCCCGACACTCAACAAATATCACCTTTTCCTAATACATTGGAAAGCTTAGTCAAAGCCTTTGCCTCACAAGCAGCGGTGGCAATAGATAACGCGCAATTAATTGAACAAAATAATCATTTAATTGAAATGCTGAATGCGACTAATCAGCAATTAACCGCAGAAAATATTAATTTAAAAATAAAAATAGCCCATCAGTGCCGCTTTACGGATACTCTCATTGGTGACAGTACACCCATGCAGCAAGTTTTTAATTTGATGGAAAAAGTGTTGGATTCGGATGCGACGGTATTAATACGCGGCGAAACGGGCACCGGCAAAGAATTGATTGCCGCCGCTATCCACCAAAATAGTCACCGCCGTCAGGGTCCTTTTATTGCCCAAAATTGTGCCGCTTTACCCGAAAATTTGTTAGAAAGTGAATTATTTGGCTATAAGCGCGGTGCTTTTAGCGGGGCACAAAAGGATAAAAAAGGACTGATTGAGACTGCCGATGGGGGCACTTTATTTTTGGATGAAATTGGCGATATGCCTATCAATTTGCAAGCTAAACTCTTGCGGGTTTTACAAGATCAAAAAGTGCGCCCCTTGGGCGCATTGGAGAGCCACAAAATCGATCTGCGTATTGTAACGGCAACGCATTGTGATCTAGAAACGCTCATTAAAGAGGGACAATTTCGTGAAGATTTGTATTATCGTCTCAATGTTTTTCCTATCGAATTGCCGCCGCTGCGGGCACGTCAAGAAGATTTACCCGCCCTATTGCAACACTTTTTAGAGGAATATGCTGAGCGTTATAATAAAACTTTACAGGGATTTTCTCCAGCAGCATTCGATATGTTGCTGCATTATGACTATCCGGGCAATATTCGAGAATTGAAAAATCTTGTTGAACGTGCCGTGTTACTCAGTGAGTCTGGTGGCAGCATCCTGCCGGCACATTTAGATAAAAAATTGATGGCAACACAAGCTCAGTTAAAAGATGTTATCCCAACACAGGCTAAGTTAAAAGAAATAATTCAAATATATGAAAAGCAGATTATTGAACAATATCTTCAAACTTATCATTGGAATCAAACACGCACTGCGAAAGTGCTAGGTATCTCACGTCGGGGCTTGGTAGAAAAAATTCGTCTTTATAAGATAAAGAAACCCTAACCATGAACAGAAAAATTTTTCTCATTGAGAAAAAAAATGCTCACCTCTAACTATTCTCCTGTTTTTTGAGCTTTTTTTTGGCTCATTTAACAAATTAATCAAATTTTTATTGTACATAAATTTTCTCTTAGCACATTGAGGTTATTTTCTGTCTGCCTTAATAATAAATAAATAAATCTAATAAATTCAAAATTATATAAAATAAAATGCACGGATAGCATAATTGGCACGTTTATCGCATAACATGAGTTAGTATTAAATCAAATTCATTTTTTAGGAGCAAAACAATGCCTCAAGTAGCCTATGTAACAACAACTGGTGTAACACAAGGTCTTATGACCGCAGGTTGCAATACCCCCGAAAGTATGGGTAACAAATATCAACAAGACCATACAGACGAAAGCACCGTGCTTCAGTTTGATCACGAACTGGTCATTCCCCGCGATCCCCAAACGGGTCAACCCACCGGACAGCGGGTACATAGACCAGTAGTTTACAGAACACGGTATGACAAGGCCACTCCCTTGATGAATCAAGCTCTATGCACGGGTGAACGACTGAGCGAAGTTATCATTAAATGGTATCGTACCACGATGGAAGGTACCCAAGAACACTACTTCACGCATACATTGACAGATGCCACCATCGTTGATATAAAAGCGGAGACGACACTCGCTACTGATGAAAGCTTGGATTATCGGGATCATGAAGTCGTTTACAGTCTGGTTTATCGTAAGATTAAATGGGAGCATGTGGTTGCAGGTACGTCTGGTGAAGATGATTGGAGGAAACCAGTCACTTAAAAAATCATTTTTTTTCGCCGGATTTGTATGCCCATTTTTAGCTTTTCCCCGCTTTTCCAAAGTGGGGCACTAGGTCAAAAAAATCCTATTTCTTTAAGAAATAGGATTTTTCATGATTATGAGAGGCTATCAATTATATTTTGATAAATATCCAGCCTTTCCCTCAGTAACTCCTTTTTTTTCGGACGGCAAACCCTTTTGACTTATCACATCCAAGCACCATCATCAAATCAGTAAGGAGTCGGCCTCCAGTTTGGACGCCCAAGTTAAAACTCGATGATCAAGTTTTTTTGAAGTTTTGATGAGTACAACTAATGGATGACAACGAATAAAAACATTCTTATCATATTAATCTATTTAAAATCAAACTCTTAATTAGATACCCCCGTTTGCCTACCATCGAGTGAGATTGGCTTATTGGACAGAAAATGTCACGAGAATCAAACGAGGAGTGATTATATAACTTATTATTTGATTTTAGGTTTTATTCGTTGTCATCCATTAGTTGTACTCAGGCGACCAAAAACTTGAGCATCGAGTATCAACATAATAAATATGGAAAAACCAACATGCAAACATTAGCAGCCAATCTTGAACGCTACCTATTTGAAGTCAGCGGCTCTGACGAAGAATTGCGAGTGCTCAGTTTCGGAATAACCGAAGGCCTATCCCAACTATTCAGTATTGACTTAGAAATAGTCACAGAAAACGACGCGCTAGACTTTGAACAAATTATTGGGCAAGCCGGCATATTAACGATACAACAATATGAAGACGAAGAGCCACGCTACTTTCATGGCATCATCAGCCGCCTTGAACAAGGGACTAGCGGCTTGCGCTTCACCACCTATAGCGCCACCATCGTCCCCAAAATATGGTACTTAATGCACAGACACAATTGTCGCATTTTCCAAAAAATGAGTGTGCGTGACATTGTGCAGAAAATACTGAGCGATTTTGGCTTGCCTGCTGATGAATATCAATTTATCCTACAAACTGATCCCCCAAAACGCGAATATTGTGTCCAATACCGAGAATCTGAGTTTGATTTTATCAGTCGTCTCCTAGAAGAAGAGGGCATATTCTACTTTTTTGAACATCATGAGAATAAACATATATTAGTGATGGGAGATAGCACTTCGGCGCACAAAGCGATTCCGGAAGAAAGTCAAATAATTTTCCATGAGCCACGCCCCGGACAAGTCGCTGATGAAGCACACATTTATACATTTAACTATACCGAAGAAATCCTCTCTGGCAAAGTCAGTTTAAAAGATTATAATTTTAAAAAACCCGCCTTAAATCTAAAGGGAGACAAAACGGCAGAAAAAAATACGGACTTAGAAGTCTATGACTATCCGGGTAAATTTGACGAACCGGGAAGGGGCAATAATCTCGCCAAAGTACGCCTAGAAGAATATCAAACCGTCAAAAAAGAAGGGAGTGGCGCAACAACTTGTACACATTTCGCCGCCGGTTTTTTCTTTATTATGGAAGAATACCCCCGTGACGATTTTAACAAAAAATACCTGATCACCCAACATCAACTCTCAGCGAGCCAACCACAAGTACTAGAAGAAAGCGCCGGTGAAGGCGGCTCCAGTTTTTCCAGCAACTTTGAATGCATACCTTTTGACGTACCCTATCGCCCAGACAGAGTCACCCCCAAACCCGTCGTCGAAGGCAGCCAAACAGCCATCGTAGTTGGACCTCAAGGCGAAGAAATTTATACCAACGAACATGGACAAGTCAAAGTCCAATTTCACTGGGATCGCGAAGGCAACCAGAATGAAAACAGTTCATGCTGGATACGTGTCAGTCAACTGTGGGCAGGAGCAGGTTGGGGCGCCATGTTTCTTCCGCGTATTGGTCATGAAGTCATAGTCGATTTTCTCGAAGGCGATCCAGATAGACCGATTATCACCGGGCGTGTTTATCATGGCACCAATAAACCCCCTTATTCACTGCCTGCTGAAAAAACTAAAAGTACAATTAAAACTCGTAGTCTGGGCGATGGTCCTAGCACTAAGCCATTATTTTTGAATCAACTCACAGATACCGTTCCAAAAGTAGCCGCATTGATAGGGGGCATAACTGATAAAAAGAAGGCCGTTCAAAATATTAAAGATGCTCTTGGCATTGTTAAAGACATAATTAAATTTGTCAAACATCTCATCAGTGGCCTTGAGCAGGGCAATTCAAATGAAATACGCTTTGAAGATAAACCGGGAAAAGAAGAACTTTATATCCATGCAAAAAAAGATGCCGCTATCAGCGTAGAAAATAACCTCACGACCAACGTCGCAGGCGGTGAATCATTAACAGTCGTCGGTGGTAGGAATAAAGTCATTGGTGACTCTGAATCCTCCTTTATCGTTGGAGATGATGGACTGGTTGTCGGTGGTAATAAGTCCAATACGATATATGGGGATTTTGACACGACTCTTGAGGGTGTTGATTTTAACAGTATGAGAACCTGTATTGCGCCTTTTACTGACCCGAGTGTTGGCAATATCAAATCAGCGATTAGTGCCGTCAAAAAATTAGCGGCTGGAGGATGCCAAGGACATTATACCTTAACAGTCAAAAAAGGAAATTACACCACAACGATCACAAAATGTGATCATAAACTCATTGTCGAGGGTAAAAAAAGTGGACACCAAACTGTCCGCATCAAAAAAGGCAACCGCAGCATTGATGCCAGAGGAGAAGAAACCTACCGCGTTAGAAAAAAACGCCGAGTTGAGATCAAAGGTGACGAAACCCATACAAACAAAGGTAATTTTACCCACAAAGTCACCAAAGATTACGTCTTAGAAGTGAAAGGAAATCTCACTATCAAAGCCAATAAGATCAAAATCGAATCAACCGGTGGCTCTATGAATCTAAAAGCGAGAACAGAACTCAGGAGCGAAGCCGGCACTCAACTCATTAACAAGGCTAAAACCGCGTTACATAACAAAGCTGGCACGTCAATGACCAATGAAGCCAAATTAAAATTGACAAATAAAGCAGGAGTCTCACTGACCAACGAAGCCAAGATGCTGACAAATAAAGGCTCAGCGACGCAAAACGTCAAAGCCAGTGGCGTATTAATAATCAAAGGTAGCATGGTAATCATTAACTAAGGAATGATCACAAAATGACGGAAACCACATCAGAGACTGAAGAACAAATTGAGCACCATGACAATGGAAAAATCAGTGGCAAATACCGCTTTAAAAAAGGAAAACTACATGGCGAGGTGCTTTTATACGATGAAAATGGCCAACTCACTGATAAGATGACATATAAAAACGGGCGATTAAATGGATTAACCACAATATATGATGAAGATGGACAACCCGCCCAAATCATCAACTACAAAAATGACAAAATGGATGGCGAAGCCCAATTTTTTGATGAAGGGCGGCTTCTCTCTAAAATGAACTATAAGCGAGATCAGCTAGATGGCTTAGCCCTTCACTATCATGAAACCGGCAGTATCAGGGGAAAAGTCAACTATAAAGACGATAAAATGCACGGAGAATCGCACTGGTATAATGAAAAAGGCGGACTGACGCAAAAAACGAACTACACAGAGGGGAAAATTAATGGAGAAAGCATTGAATATCACGAAAATGGCAAAATGAGCAAATATGCCTATTTTGAAGATAATAAACCAATAGGAGAAATAAAAACCTACTACCCAAATGGCAAAGAACAGAAAATCATTTATCACGAAGAAGGCAAACCCTATCAAGAAGATGAATATGATGCAAAAGGCCGAAAAACTCGCAAAGAGTACAAAATCGAAAAAGCCTAACTAAGAACCAATAATTTTAATAGATTTTGGAGTCCAAAGCTTTAGCTTTGGACAGCCCAAAGCTAAAGCTTTGGACTCCAACATTACACCTCACATTGACACGATTTCACACCAATTTATGAGTCCCCAATTCTTGAACTACCTTGCCGCCCTACAGGGTTTTGCAGCACCACCGTTAAAAGCGGGTTTTACATATTGTGAACTCGGAAGTCAGACAATCGACACCCTTACAGTCGCCTACCCACAAGGAGATTTTTGGGCAATCGATCCCAATGAACTTGACAAAAAACATTATCCAGATTTTGATTTCATTACCTTACACAGCGTTTATTCACGAGTTAGTCCCGAAACACGCGATCACATCATCCAATTTATCCAACAAAAATTGCGACCAGGCGGCCTGCTCATGATCAGTTACGACGCACTGCCCGGATCAGCAAAGATACAACCTATCCGTGACATGATACTGACCGCCAGCCAGATAGAACAGGGAATTGCTTACCTTCGCTACTTATATGAACATCAAGCGGCTTACTTTACCGACAATCCTCAGGCTCAACAAATAGTGGCACAAATACTAGAAGGAGAGCGAGACTCTTTTGAATTTCTTAATGCACACTGGACACCCTTATACTTCACAGAAATCGCACAAACGATGGCTAAAGCCGGATTAACCTTTGTCGGTAGCTTACCCCTCTATTCAAATTACCTAGAAATCGCTACCCCATTGGCATTCCATGAATTTCTGAAAACCGTGCCAGATCGCCTTGAGTTTGAAACACATAAAGGATTTATCTGCAATGAAGAATTTCGCAGCGATGTTTACATAAAAACGACAACCGCAGCATTAGCAGAAACCGAACGACTACCCCTATTTGAAGGATTTTACTTTGGCACCGAAAAAAATACGCTACAAGAAAGCATCACCTTTCAAAATAAAAGAAAAATTTGCTTAGACTATACAAAAGAACCCAGTCAATCCATTGTCAAAAGCCTACAGACAGGCTCTAAAACCATCAGCGAACTCATAACCAGTGAACCCAAACTGACAGAATTCACAAGAGAAGAAATACTTGACACGATTAACATGCTAGTCTTATCAGGTGAATTTAGCGTATTCGCAGCCCCGTCACAGACCATCTCACCCGGAGAAAAATTCACTATCCCGAATGCGTTTAATTATCGCTTACTGGAAAAGTGTCACCTCAAAGATGACACAACAGTATATCTTGCCTCCCCCATTGTTGGAGATGGAGTCGCAATCGAACTAATTGACGCACTACTGTTATTGGGATTAACGAAAAATCACCTCGATGACGTTGCCCGCTGGATATGGGAACGAGTGGATGCCGTAGATAAAAAACTTGATATTCAGGACGAACAAATAGAAAGTCGGGAGGAACAAATAGATTGGTTGAATGAACAATTGGATACACTACTAACACAAAAAATAGGAAAATTTATTGAATTAGGGCTCATCACCCAAAGCTAAAGCTTTGGACTCCAAAATAACCGAAAATTATAGAGAGGAAAATCATGGGAACACCAGCAGCCCGTATAACAGATATGACGGCCACCGGAGATGTCATCGTTGTTCCCGGTGGACCAACCGTTCTTATTGGCAAATTACCAGCAGCATGTATAGGCAGTGCGGTGACAGGAGCGGTATGTGTTGGCGCGATCATGCCACCGGGCGTCCCAAACGTTTTGGTTTGTAAAAGACCCGTTGCACATATCACAAGCACAGTAACAGGCGTCAATCCAGTCAGCGGAGTGCCAGTCACTACCGTCGTTGTAAAAGGGCAACTCAATGTATTGGTCTAATTAAAAATCCTATTTTTTGTCCAGAAAAGTTGTTTCGGGAATGGAGCGGAGCGGATTTCCCGAAACTCAGTCAGCGAAGCTAAACTCAGTCAAAACTTTTCTGGACAACTATAATTGACCAATAGTTCGGACAGTTTTAGCAAACGTAGGATGGGTAGAGCTTCGCTACACCCATCCTATGTTCACTAGCGTACCATTAATTATTTGAAATTGTACCGATGACGGTGCGTAGGACGCACCCTACATTTTTTGGGGAATAAACTATGTTAAATTCCCGTCGTGTTCGTTAGCCTACGCCACTTATTTTTTGACGGTTAATGTGCTAGACAGAAAACGCATTGACTTAATTAACGCACCCGATTATTTCAAAAGAGGGACAAATCCATTAAAAAAGAAGTAACCCCAGAACAAATTAAGAAAGCACTCGCCGGCTCACTAACACAAACCACGCAAAATGCCGTGTCACTGCAAACTATTCAGAGATACGTTTAAATGCTGGAGAACAAACGATGGTTACGAGCCAGAAAAGCAGGGAGCCATTAGAACCAATTATTAAGCAAGTGTAGGGTGCGTCCCACGCACCTAAATAACTAGATATATGTATGGTGCGTCCTACGCACCATTAATTATTTTTTTTAAATTGTACCGATGACGGTGCGTAGGACGCACCCTACATTAGTCCCAAAAATCCTATTTTTAAAAAAAATAGGATTTTTAACGCTCCGCTAATCCATCGGAGGTTCCAATTTAAAATCTATATGATATGGCAGCAAGCTCCGGGTGCGTCCCACTTTCGATGCTAATGTTTTTTTTTTGACATTAGCATCGAAACCCTTAATCTACTGATTGATACAATCATGCAATCAGAATACAATGGATTTGCGGATTAATCAGAATACACTTTTTCGATTATGGATAATTATTTATTATATCGTTCAATGAAAATAAATGCTAACGGTTTGCCGGTGGTGGGTGCAACAGCTAGAACTCTGGGAATCAGAGAGGGCATTGATATTTTAGTCATGGAGGGTCAAGTCAAACCAAATACTGGCGGTATGTCTGTTAGTCCACCGCCACCCTCTAACCTTCCAACTCACCGTCGCCCGGCTAAGTTTGGTCATCAAAAATGAGCGATAAACTATCCGTTTTAACAGAGGCATTACAAAAAAGTAGCCCAATAGAAAAATTGGAACAAATCGTTAAAGATTTACTGGGTAAAGGATACTCGAAGGAGAGTATTCTAGCAGAATTTGAAAGATTCCGCGCGACGCTCGGAACAACGACGGACGAAGACTATGAAGATGTTGTATTAGAAGTGATGGATTTTCTCACCGGATGGTGTAGTCCCCATAAGCGTATGTATTGATACAGCCATCACTGAAACCAATGATAATGAGCTAAGCTATTTTATTATTCACCAACTGGAAGTGATTGAAAAAGCGATTGAACAATTGAACGTCGCAAGCTCCGTTACTTCGTTTCATCACTATTTGGAGCAAAAACACTTCAATCTTCAATAAGCTGAACAACTCCTTGGGAATACCAGAATAATCGGAAAACTGAATCATAGACACACGCCCTATTAGAACAAGTGTTAAAAAATTCTCAGATGATGAAATCATTTTAGCTAGCCTAACGGGTGCGTCCCACGCACCTTACACATAGATATGTGTAGGGTGCGTGGGACGCACCCTACCTTGCTCAGGCAGACATTTTTGGTGGCGTTTTCAAAGGCTCTAATTTGAAAGAATATGTAGGGTGTGTCCCACGCCCCATTAATTATTTAAATTAACGGTGTCCATAAACTGGGAAAAGGAGAACAAAGAGATGCCTGATAAAATTGACTATGACTTTATTAGTAAACTAGAAGGAGGCCGTCAAACCACTGGATACGTCCCTGTCGCTGAGACAAGTCAGAGCGGCGTTACCATAGCAACAGGGTTTGATTTGGGTCAAAGAAATGAGAACGACTTGAATCTACTTAACTTGCCTCAGAGTTTAGTCGAAAAACTCAAACCTTATTTGGGCAAAAAGAGGACAGATGCAGAAGAATTTCTAAATAAGCATCCATTAACTATTGAAGATGCCGATGCCCAGAAAATTGATAAAGCGGTTAAAAAAGATCATACCCAAAAATTAAATCTTAAATACTCCGATTCTCCTCACAACAACAAGAAAAAAATAGCTTTCTTTAGTCTGCCAAGTGAAGCTCAAACAGTGATTGCATCAGTTTCTTTTCAATATGGGGTTAAATTAAATACTCGTACCCCAAAGTTTTGGGAGGCGGTATCATCTCAAAATTGGGAGAAAGCTATTAAAGAACTGAAAAATTTTGGTGATAAGTATCCTACTAGTACAGGAGGGTGGAAGTTTTCAGACCACCTAAACCTAACACAAGTTAACTATTAACGGTTAACATTGTAGACATATCACTTTAGTGGGTGTTCAG
>JALXAQ010000026.1 GCA_026991885.1 Thiotrichaceae bacterium | reverse complement strand
GGGTGTTACTGGCCTACAAGAAAAAATCAGACGGCAACAATCCTTGGGTGAAGCGCAAATCGCCTTGCAGGAAATGGATGATAACCCGGCTGTTTTCTGGAAAAGGCTGTTTGAAATTGAAGAAGGTTTCCCCGGTTCACTCGAAAAACCCAAAGAAATTCCTGGAGTACGGCCATGGTAGCTGCTGTTGATTTAGCCTGGGATATTCACCTTTCAGATACACAGGTGTGGCAACGTGAGCAAATCATTTTAGACGTCAGCGTAAAAGCGAATGATCCCTTTGCACTGTTAAAAACGGATAAGCTTGTGATTCCCGGTATGCAGGTTAGAGCCTTGCCCTTGATTAATGATGAAAAAACACATTTACTGACCTTGCGTTGGCAAATTTACCCGCATAACAGCGGTAAACATCATATACAACTACCCCCGGTTCGTTATTATTTATACGGTGGAACCAAAGCTAAATGGCAGCCGCCACCGCAAATCATTGACGTTCAGGCATTGCCACCCTATATGCCACCGACCTTGCCCGTTGGTAAAGTAGAGATTACCTCAACACTTGAGTCAAAAGGCATCTTAAAACCGGATTCCCTGGTCTATTGGCATGTGGCCTTGCAGAGTAAAACCGTACCAAGCGGGCAGTTTCCACCGATCCTGAAACAACTGCAAAGTAGTCAAGGTTTGGATGTGTTACCGGCAAAAGTCATTGTTAATTCTGATCAGGGAAATACAGGATTTCAGTTAGATTATCTTATTCCTATCAAGGCAAAAAGTAGCGGAAGGCTGGATTTGCCCGAATTACAATGGCAATGGTTTAATCCAGAAAATGCCCATCTGGAAAAGGTAAACTATCAAGCTCCACGCCCCTGGGTATTGGCTTTGTGGGAAAAAATATTGCTGGTTTTGGGGGTGTTGTTGGCGAGTGTTTTGGCTTTGTTTTTCATATTTAAGAAAGCTTTTAAGCACTTAAAACGCTGGAAAAGTAAGCGTAAAGTCTGGACAGCTTTACAAAAAAACGCTGATGACTATGATGTGCTAGCAATACAAAAAAGCCTTAAAGAATGCGCCAGAGCACATCAATGGCCAGTTACATTTAGTGTTCGGCAATGGTTGTCTTTTTGGCAAAAAGACTATGGTGAGAATTTACGTTTACAGCACTTTTTGACTGTTTATGAAGAAAGAAAATTTTCAAGATAAGTAAGTTTAACTGTGGCGCATATTAAAACCCAAGGGATTTAATTTTTCTGAAATGGAAGGGGCTACTACCGGTAATTTTTGACTCTTAAGAATAGAATTTGCAGGTGCTTAATACCACGTTATATTCAGGGGTTATTCATGATGATATGCAAAAATAAAAGACCTGACTCCAGTGCCACTACTTGAACGATCAAGTGAAGCCTTTGCCTCTATCTCTAGAAAAAGGTTAGCACCCATCAAACAAGCTTGTTTAGTATTTTTATAATGTATTTTGAAACTATATTTTGCTTATATGGAATTAAACCCGATCTAATTTCTTCTTGATTTGATGGAACACATTTGTAAGTTTTTAAATCAACATATTTAGTCTTACCACTATAAGGTTTTTTTGCCACAAGAACAGACTCAGCCTTTGTTAAACTATACCAAGAACGAAGTGCATTGGGAGCACAGTTAGTATGTGCATGCAACACATCCATGCTTACATATTTTGCTAATGCAACCATACCATCCGAATAAAAACGATAGCAATCTACAGGGTATCGATGCTCACCAAACCCATTTGGTACAATCACACACATCAAACCATCCTGTTTTAATACTCTTGCCATTTCTGACATAGTAACCCAAAAAAATTCGACATGTTCAAATGTCTGTCCCGAAATAACAACATCAAAAGCATCTGTTTCTATTTCAGCCCAATCATATGGATTTTTTAAAGTAACATCCACATTTGGACCTTTCTCCATATCCAAGCCAACATAATCATACCTTTCATTTAAGAATAGATGTTTATATGAACCATTCACATCATAACTACCAATATCTAGCACCCTAATTTTACCCGTCTTGTTGATCTTAGACACATATTTATCAACAAACCACTTCATTCTTAATATCGAACTTTCATGCATAAAACTCTCTCTTAAAAATATAACTATTATCACTAGTGTCCCAACGTTGAGAAATTAAAAACTGATAAGTCACTGTATTTTCAGCTAAAAAAACCACTTCTGCAAGGGTATCGACTTCAGCGGAATTAAAAACCTTAAAATCTCAGTTTTTTTGATATTTTAAGGTAGAAAATGTATTCAGGAAAACTCGTTTTTACTCAACTGATGGAGCATATTCCAATGAAGGTTTTTCGCCGTTGTGTACAAACTTACAAAGGGAACTACAAGGTTAAATCATTCAGTTGTCTCGACCAATTTCTATGCATGGCTTTTGACCAGCTAACCTACAGGAGAAGTCTTCGGGATACTGTAATTTGTCTCCATTCGCAAAAACAAAAGCTCTACCACATGGGAATACGTGGCGGTATAGCACGTAATACGCTCTTCAACGCCAACAAAGTGCGGGATTGGAGAATCTATGCTGATTTTGCACAGGATTTAATTAAAATAGCCAGGCCATTGTACGCAGATGAAGAC
>JALXAQ010000025.1 GCA_026991885.1 Thiotrichaceae bacterium | reverse complement strand
AAAAACACAAAATAAGAAGCAGGCAAAAAGCAAAAAAAATAGCCCAGGATTTTTGCTCCGCTGGTTTAAGCGCTTGCTGGCGACAATGATTGTTTTATCTATTCCCTTATCATTATATTTTCTCTATTTAGATATTCAGATTGTTGAAAAATTTGATGGTAAAAAATGGGCAATACCTGCGCGGGTATATGCTCAGCCTATGGATTTGTTTGTTGGAAAAAAACTGGATCACAAGCAGTTTCTGGCTGAGCTTAATCGCTTAGGTTACCAAAAAGTCCGCACACCTAAATTATCAGGCACTTATGCTAGAAACGGTAGTAAGTATCATTTAATTACACGCACCTTCCAGTTTAGTGATGGTCATGAGTCTTCACGCTGGCTTAGTCTGGTGATTTCGGCAGGTAAGGTTGTTTCGATTAAAGACCATTCCAACCGGAGTGTCGATTTGTTCCGTCTGGAAGCCCCTTTGATTGCTAGTATTTATCCTAATCAGCAAGAAGATAGAATATTGCTGGATTATGACCATTTACCTGAAGGGCTGGTTGCTGCTTTACTGGTAACAGAAGATAGGGACTTTTTTAGTCATCATGGTGTTAGCCCGAAATCCATATCGCGTGCTCTTTTGGCGAATATTAAAGCAGGAAAGACTGTTCAGGGCGGGAGTACCCTGACACAGCAATTGGTTAAAAATTATTTCTTAAGCAATGAACGAACCTTGTTACGCAAAATAAATGAAGCTTTTATGTCATTGATTCTGGAGTGGCGATATAGCAAGGCTGAGATCTTAGAAGCTTACATTAATGAAATTTATCTGGGACAAGATGGGAAACGTTCAATTCATGGCTTTGGTATGGCAAGCTATTTTTATTTTGGTCGACCTGTTAACGAACTTAAACTGCCAGAAATTGCTTTATTAGCAGGTATTATAAAAGGTCCATCCTGGTATGGACCAAGAAAACACCCTGATCGAGCAAAAAAAAGGCGCAATCTCGTGTTATCACTGATGGCTCAGCAAGATTTAATCGCTCCAGCGCTAGCTAAAAAAGCTCAACAAGCTGCTTTGGGTATACATAAGCAAAAACAATATCAAAGTAACCGGTATCCGGCGTTTATGCAGTTACTCAGACAGCAATTACAGCGTGATTATAACGCTGAAGATTTACAGTCAGAAGGTTTGAAAATATTCACTACTTTGCGCCCCTGGATACAGGATCATGCCGAGCGCTCAATAAAAAAACGCTTGGCATCACTCGATAAAAGCAGAGGGTTTAAACAGGGAACATTGCAGGCTGCAATTGTTGTTAGCTCACGTGATAGTGGTGAAATACAGGCGATGGTTGGCGGGCGTAACCATTTAAGTGGTGAATTTAATCGTGCTTTATATGCTGTCAGGCCTATAGGATCGTTAATAAAACCGGTGGTTTATTTGACTGCCTTGTCTCAGCCAGATAAATATTCATTGATCACTCCCATTTTAGATAAAGCCATCACGTTAAAACAAAGAGATGGTAGTTTCTGGCGGCCTAAAAATTATGATAAAAAAGAATATGGCACTATTCCTTTGCATGAAGGATTAAGCTATTCACATAATTTATCGACTGTAAGGTTAGGTCTTAAGCTTAAAGTGAAAAAAATTACGGCTTTAATGCATAAAATGGGTGTGAAACGGGCATTGGCAGATTATCCTTCTACATTGTTAGGTGCTGTGGCTTTGCCTCCTATTGAAGTAGCGCAATTTTATCAAACGATTGCCAGTGGTGGTTACTATAGTCCATTGAGTACCGTTCGTACTGTACTGGATGCGGATAATCGGCCTTTGACACGTTATCCATTATCGGTAGATCAAGTGGTTGATGAAAGTGCTGTGTACTTGCTTAACTGGAATTTACAGGAAGTCGTTGATAAAGGTACTGGCAAGTCACTGAAAGCCAGGTTTGGAAAAAATATAAAATTGGCAGGTAAAACAGGTACCACTGATGAATTACGTGATAGCTGGTTTGCTGGCTTTGATGATAATCTTGTGACAGTTGCCTGGATAGGCAGGGATGATAATAAACCGGCAAAACTAACCGGAGCTTCTGGTGCATTAAAGCTTTGGGGAGATGTGATGGGAGGAACTGGTTTGCAATCTTTACAACTGGTTCAACCAGAGGATATTGTTAATACATGGGTGATGCCAAAAACGGGAGAACTGGCTGATGAACATTGTCAGGGGGCGGTGCTAATCCCTTTTATTAAGTCATCACAACCTATCGTACAGTCCTCTTGCATGTCGGCTAATGGTGCCCAGGATTTGATGGATTTAGTCAGTGACTGGTTTTAGTGAATATACACTTTACTTGAGAGTAAGAATGAAAAATATTATTTATCTAATTGTTGTTACCTTGTTCTTATCCGCTTGTTCTGGGACAGGGAAAAGAACGGACAAAGCAGCCCCTATTGTTGATAGAACAAAATCTCCGGCTACTTCTGAAACTAATCAGAGCATAGAAATACGTGGCTACGATAGCAATGAACCGTTGCAAATGATGCCTATGCATATTCCCGCGGTTGATTCCTTGTTACAAAAAGCCAAATCTCAGCAAGCTGAGGGAAATGTTGCTGCCGCCGTAGGATCACTGGAACGAGC
>JALXAQ010000024.1 GCA_026991885.1 Thiotrichaceae bacterium | reverse complement strand
TCGCTATTGTTTTTGACCGACAATGACAACTTCATTGCCAGATTACCCATGATATTAACCTTAAACCCAGTATCGGATTGCGTGTAAATATTATATGATAAAGAGTATTTATATCTTGATGATCAAGTTTTTTAGCACTTGACATTTGATCATCGAGTAAATATCTATAAGTTTAATCAATAATTTTAGGATAAAAAACAATGAAAGTAGCTCCCTTACGTTACGATGTCATTTTCAAAAAGGCTTTTGGTCAACCAGAATTATTTAAAGCACTGGTTAAGGATTTTCTTCAGATTGACAATTTTGAGATCGATAAAGTGGAAAATGATAAAGCTTTTTATCCACCAGTAGGAAATGTGAATTTCAAATTTGATCTCTTTGCTGAGGACAAAAAAAATAGAATCATTGTTGAAATGCAACAGGCTCATTATTCTGACACTTATGAGCGTTTTTTGTACTACCAACTTTGTGCAATGGTAGAATCTATAGCAAGCTCTAAAAGCTATAGTTTTCCAGCCACTGTGAACACTGTCATATTTTTTAGTCGCAAACGCACTCCCAGTCCTAATAGTGGCCTTTTAGAAGTCGATTTCCAAGCAAGGGATACATACGATGGAAGTGTGATCGAAAAGGTGTTTGGAAAGCGTCAGCATCGTTTGCTTTTTGTTTATGTTAATGATTTTTGTGATGTTTATTCATCAGAAGAAACGGCTAAATGGATGCAGGCTTTTTCTGACACTTTAGATAGTGAAGTTGATTCAGAGGATTATGAAAATCCATATATTAGTGAGATGTTTGAAATCATCAAGGAGGATAATATTACGGCTGATGAACGTGCTCAAATGAAGGAGGAAAATAATCTGGAAGAAGGTGAAAAGATTGCTTTAGAAAAAGGGAGAGAAAAGGGCAGAAAAGAGGGTAGAGAAGAGGGCAGACAAGAAGCTTTAGAAGAGGCAGCCCGTAATTTTTTAGCCATTGGTAGTTTGTCAGTAGAACAAATAGCGAACGCGACTGGGCTTTCTTTGGAAAGGGTTAAGGTTTTGTCAGAGCAATAGCATATCGGGCAACCATAAAGGATTGCCTTCCTCGGCAAAAGTTTTCGCTGCGCGAAAACTTTTGCCGAGGAAACAAACCGTGAATTATTGTAGGGGTAATGCAGTTAATCCCTCATTAAAGAGATGAAGCACTGTCGCCTTACGTTTAGCCGCTTGTTTCTTAAAAATACTGATCACGGAAACACCGGCACCGGTGAGGAAAGAAGAACAATTTTGGTTTGCAACTCCCGTCAATTACACAGTGGATTGGAAAAGAGTTGAAACATTGAAAAAAATGCGTCATCAAGAACAGCAACGTATGACAGAATACTTGCACACTCAAGAATGCTTGATGGCGTTTCTGGCGCGAGAATTGGATGATCCACAACCATCGCCGTGTGGACGCTGCGCGTCTTGCTTAGAAAAGCCCTTAATACCGCCGACATTTTCAGAAAAACGTGCGAGAGAAGCGGAACAATTTTTCAAGGAACATAACACGCAAATCATTGAGCCGCGCAAACAATGGCCCGATGGATTAGGAAAGTGGAAAGGAAAAAATATTGCGCCAACATTGAGAGCGGAACAAGGACTAATCGTCCAAGATAAATCTTGGACTCCTTTTATTTTTGTTTGAGATACTCAATGATTTGTATCCGAAAGTTATTCACTAAGGCGACATAAGTCAAAATATTAGGATATTCACTGGCATGGGCGGATAACCATTCAGTAAAAACATTATTGTTGAAAATGTTACCATGTTCAAGTTCCTTAATGGCACTGTCACTTTGTTTGACACTACCATATTGACTGATGGCATTGGCATATCCTTCTACCAATTCAAAAAACATTTCGATTTCAAAAAACGCTGAAAAAACATTTTCTTCCAGTTCATATTCAGCCTCATAAAGGCGTTGTCGTTCGTCTTTAATCTGTTGGTAAAAATAAACCAACTGCTGTAAGTTGCTTGAAATAATATTTCTGAGTTGTTCAGATTCTTCAAGCTCACTCGGCTTTTGTTTTCTATAAAGAAACCTGATTTGCTGAGCATATTGGTGCGGTTCTATTCTCATATTGATCATCCGTTATTTATAAGAGGGACTATAGGAAACTATTTTCCCATCACGTTCAGAGTAGAGCCATCAATTCGAGTCATTTTATGGGCTCCTTTTTTATTGAAATTGTAGGCTTTTCTTAGGTATTTTAATGTATTACCCTCACCATGCTTATTGACATGATAACGAATACTGTCACTGTTCGTCTTGTGATTGCCTTTATCCCATCTTTTCATTAACTTTTTGGCTTCACTGAGCGAACATTTTTCTTTGTCCATACATTTTCCTTCCTAATATTCGATGTTCTCGCAATCATCAATTTCGTTGCCATCTTCGTCAAATGCCAATCTTCATCTGAAGCGAGCGTAGCCTGGATTGTAGGGTGCGTCCTACGCACCGTCTTGTCACGTCTGATTTATCCACACAAAAAGGTGCGTAGGACATTAAGGTAGAACGGCCAGTTACCCGAACCGCCCCCTCACAGAATCCCGACGTGCGGGACTACCGCATCGGGCTCTTCAAAGTTATTCGCTTTCGCACGCGGCACGTTTTAAAA
>JALXAQ010000023.1 GCA_026991885.1 Thiotrichaceae bacterium | reverse complement strand
TCCGGTTGGTCTTGGGATAATAGTTGGTATTGGTGCTTATTTCGTTGTCAATAAATACTGGCTCAATGACAGTGCAGAAGGAGATGCAGCCGAGGAAACAGAAGCTGCCGCGTAAAGCATCCATGTACGATAATATCCTCCCATACAAAATTACTGTTTCTGCATTAACAGCAGCATAAGTTTGCCCGGTTGAATCGCAGAAGCGGTTTTTGATGCTGTTAAGAGTGGTTATGAAAAAATAGTCCTTAAACGAATAATTTCTCTTATTAATCCCTCCTTATTTTATATTATCAGTCAACAATCTATCAGTACGTCCTGTTCTTAAGTCCTTATAAGGATATATACTTGAAAACATTTGGTAAATATGATTTGCTGTATCTAAATAACCCAAGAGCTGGCTGTGAAAAATACTAATCTACAACAAGATAGCAAACTAAAATCGTTACTGCGTCACTGGATGCAGCAGAAAAAGAAATATCTGATTATCATTCTGTTAATCATTTCGCTTATTACAGTTATCTTTTGGAATCGCATTGTTATCACCGCCCATGTCGGTGAAGCAGGTGTGTTATTCCGTCGCTTTAGCGGCACAGAAATTGATAAAATCTATAAAGAAGGTGTCCATATCATCAGCCCACTGGACATTATGACGATCTATGAAACCCGAAACCAGATTGCACTCCATGAATTTGATGTGCTTTCCGTAAAGGGATTGCGCATTCATCTTGCGATAGCGATTCGCTACAGACCCCAATATGACATGCTACCTGTATTGCACCAACGTATCGGCCCGGATTATCTACAACGTGTTGTCCTGCCTCAAATCGAATCCGTGATGCGTAAACAGCTTGGCAAGTATAATGCCGATCAGATTTATACCAATGAAAAAGGGCTTTTGAATGATGCGATTGTACTGGCAATTAACGAAGTAGGACGTAATTATGTTGTGGTTGATGATGTAATCATCCGCAGTTTGACTCTTCCTGAGAACATTGTTAAAGCAATAGAAGATAAATTAACCCAGCAAGAATACCTAAGGTCTTACGAATTTCGCCTTAAAACAGCCTCTAAAGAGGCAGAACGTAAAATAAGTGAAGCGCAAGGTATAAGCCGCGCACAACAAATAATTAGCCAATCATTAACGCCGGAAATACTAGCTTTCGAGGGTATCAAAGCCACTCAAGAATTAGCAAAATCAAAAAATGCCAAGATCGTTTTAATTGGTTCAAGTAAAAATGGGTTACCACTGATCCTTGGCGACAAAGCCTTTTCGAAAGAAGACCACAAAAACAAACAGATGATGATTAATTCAGTCCCTCACCTCACGCAACCACAAGCAGATAATGTACCGCCCAGTGACAAACAATAAAATGCAGTATGTGCGATTAGTACTCCAGCAATTTTGTATTGATGGATACAGAGCAATCCAAAGCGTTCAAGACAAGGCATGGCTCGAAGGTAATGGACGCCAGTGGCATGGTGCAACGGCCCTTGACAAGAGCCATAACGCCGTATTGGGCGCTTTGGGTTGCTCCCTTCGGGCAAGCCAGAAAGCGGTCATCCACGTTGTTGCCTTTTTTGTGAAGGTCGTTGCACCATGCCAAAAAAGTAGCATTCCCTGCAAAGTGCGCCTAGTGGCTAACCGCTTTCTGACTCGCTGTACCCATCAATACAATGTTGTTGGAGTACTAGTACTCCGGCAACATAAGTTTAATAGAGTACTTCCTCTGCAACTCCTCTTCGTATTTTTCCTCGCAGGGTGCAATGTTGACTATGACGCTATGGCAAGGCAACGGGTTGAATATGCCAAATTGAATCAGGGAGAAATTGTTATAGCGGCTATACAGGACACAAACAACAGTCATTATATCAAGGGGGTTTCACTGGCTGTAGAAGAAGTTAACCAGCGCAAGGGTGGTTTACTAGGCCGCCCACTCACCTTACACATTGAGCGAGGCAGCAGTGATTTTAAATCTGCTAAATCAACTATCCGGCGTATCGTATCAAACCCCAAAGTCTCCGCTGTCATGGGGCAAAGTAATCCCAGGGTTGCACTCCCTGCCTCTATTATTTATGAAAAAGGCCAAGTGCTTTTTTTCCCTCCTTTTACAAGCCTGGAGGAACTAACCTCACATAACCTTGCATATACATTCCGCATGCTTCCAGATAATCAAAAACAGACGGAACAAATAGCAAATATCGCTAAACTACTTGGCTATAAAAACATCGCGGTACTCAATGAACGGGGGAAAACGTACCGTGAATTTAATTTATTATTTATCGAAGCCGCAACTAAACACGGTTTAAATTTGCTATTTAAGCGCTCATTTTTTGACACTGATGTTGATTTCAGACCACTCCTTTCTGATTTAAAAAAACAAAACTTCGATGCGATATTTCTCTCCGCCAGAGCAAGCACGGCCACAAACCTTGTCAAACAAATCAAAGAAATGGGTATAGACAAACCTATATTGGCCCCCAGTAATCTAAACTCGCAAGACTTTACAAGATCCGTTGGCAGTGCAGGCAATAAAGTCATCGCACCTACCTTATATAATGCCTCAGCCACTAATAACGTTAATGTAAAGTTTAAGACAAGCTACCTTAAAAAATACCATGAAAAACCCGATGCCGATGCAGCCCA
>JALXAQ010000022.1 GCA_026991885.1 Thiotrichaceae bacterium | reverse complement strand
TTCGTTACCTATGGACACGCAACACTCGATACAGGTGGGTGGTTAGCCCTTACCTGACCGGGACTTTCACCCAGCAAGAAATGCCAAGCTTCGCTTGGCGCACGCACCCTACGCTAGCTTTCAGATCAGAAGTTCGTTGTAACTCAACATTCTTTTCTGTCAGGATCACTTTGCCCGGTATTCCCATCAGTCGTAATGCGCCTTCAGGGTTTTGTAAAAACGCTTCGCTTGCTTACAAGTTATGTCAAAAGCGTTTTTGACCGCCTCTAGTGAGTTTCGACTAATTTCTTCTGTGCTTTCATACCTATGCGAAAACAATACCAATTGTTGTGCTTCTTCTGAAGCAAATCGTGTTTTTTCAACCATTTTTTAATTTTTGTCAACGATTGTCAGCGAGCGACTGGTTTTTTATTTTAAAACCACTGTCCACTTTTGTCAATAAGGCGCTTGTGCCACTCACGCTCATTTTTAACCCAAAAAATGCCTCAGCATCATTAATTTTATTAATGATGTCGCCTTAATATAATAATTTCTGTTATAATCAACAATCAACTAACAGCACTTAAAAAAAAACAAAACCATGCAACAGTACATCCCCAAAACCATTGAATCGGAAGTCCAAAAACGTTGGGAGATAGAAGAGCCCTTTAAAGCCGTTGAAGACACCAACAAAGAAAAATTCTACTGTCTCGCCATGTTCCCTTATCCCAGTGGGCGACTCCATATAGGACATGTCCGCAATTATACCATCGGCGATGTGATTGCCCGTTATCAGCGTATGTTGGGCAAAAACGTTTTGCAACCCATGGGATGGGATGCCTTTGGTTTGCCTGCCGAAAATGCGGCGATGCAAAATAAAGTCCCCCCGGCAAAATGGACTTACGAAAATATCGCTTATATGCGTAACCAACTAAAACGCCTTGGTTTAGGCTACGACTGGGATCGCGAATTGGCCACTTGTGATGCCGATTATTATCGCTGGGAACAATGGTTATTTATTCAATTATATAAAAAAGGACTCGTTTACAAAAAAACCGCCCCCGTCAATTGGGATCCCGTCGATCAAACCGTTTTAGCCAACGAACAAGTGATAAACGGGCGCGGTTGGCGATCAGGTGCCCTTGTTGAACGGCGCGAAATCTCTCAATGGTTTTTGAAAATCACCGCTTATGCTGAGGAATTATTAAAGGATTTGGAGACACTAGAGGGCGAATGGCCTGATGCTGTGCGTATTATGCAGCGAAATTGGATAGGCCGCTCAGAAGGTGTGGAAATCCAATTTCAGGTGGATGATGAAAAATTAACCGTTTTCACAACGCGCCCCGATACTTTGATGGGTGCAACTTATGTGGCTATCGCCGCCGAACATCCGCTCGCCCAACAAGCCGCTACGCATAATCCAAATTTGGCTGAATTTATTAAAGAATGTAATAAAACCGGCACTGCTGAAGCGGATTGGGAGACAATGGAAAAATTGGGCATGGATACTGGCTTAAAAGCCATTCATCCGATTACTGGCGAAGCCTTACCCCTTTGGGTGGCCAATTTTGTGTTGATGAGTTATGGTGCTGGCGCTGTGATGTCAGTTCCCGCCCATGATCAACGCGATTTTGAATTTGCACAAAAATATGGCTTGCCCATTAAACAAGTCATTACGCACGAGGAACAATTGCCTGATAAACTGGAAGCTGCCTTTGTCGATAAAGGCAAATTAGTCAATTCAGGACAATTCAGCGGCTTAACTTCACAAGAAGCCTTTAGTGCCATTGCAGAATATTTAGAAAAACGAGACAGCGGACAACGAAAAATCCACTATCGTTTACGCGACTGGGGCATATCCCGTCAACGTTATTGGGGCTGCCCCATTCCTATGATTGAATGCCCTGATTGTGGCACGGTGCCTGAAAAAGATTTACCTGTGCTTTTGCCCGAAAATCTCGTCCCGGGAGAAACGGGTTCGTCTTTAAAACGAGAACCCAATTTTTATCAAGTCAAATGTCCCCAATGTGGCAAACAAGCCCAGCGCGAGACGGATACTTTTGACACTTTCATGGAATCTTCTTGGTATTACGCCCGTTATGCCAGTCCCGATTGTAATTCTGCCATGTTAGATGAACGTGCCTTCTACTGGTTGCCGGTTGATCAATATATAGGTGGCATTGAACATGCTATTTTACATTTACTTTATGCGCGATTTTTCCACCGCCTCATGCGTGATGAGGGCTTAGTCAAGGGCAATGAACCATTTAAACGCCTATTGACGCAAGGTATGGTACTCAAAGACGGTACCAAAATGTCCAAATCCAAAGGCAACACGGTTGATCCTCAAGATTTGATTGATAAATATGGAGCGGACACAGTACGCTTGTTTATCATTTTCGCCTCTCCTCCAGAACAATCATTAGAATGGTCTGATACCGGCGTGGAAGGGGCGTTTAGATTTTTAAAACGCTTATGGAAACAAGTGGTTACACACTTACCCGCGCCCCCCGTTGATAAGTTGAACCCAGCGGAACGGGATTTACGCCGTCAAGTCCATGAAACCATTAAAAAAGTCAGCGATGATATTGGTCGTCGCTATACTTTTAATACGGCTATTGCTGCCATCATGGAATTGATCAATAGCCTCAGTCGCGCCAAAGATACGCCAGTGATACAAGAAGGCTTAGAAGCGATAGTGCTGATGTTGTCACCGATTGTGCCACATATCACCCAAGCCTTGTGGCAAAAATTAGGTCATTCTGGTCTCATCCTCGATGCCGCTTGGCCGCAAGTGGATGAAAGTGCCTTAAAGCGTGATGAAATAGAAATGGTGGTACAAGTCAACGGCAAATTGCGTGGACACATCAGCGTCCCAGTAGATGCCGACAAACAAAGCATTGAAACAATGGCCTTAAATGAGCAGAATGTGCAACGCTTTACGGCGGGAAAATCCCTGAAAAAGGTCATTGTGGTGCCTAAAAAATTAGTCAATGTGGTGGTCGTATGAAATCAGTTATCAGCTATCAGTTATCCGTTATCAGTATTTTATTGATAACTGGATTATTGAGTGGATGTGGCTTTCACTTGCGCGGTGCGGCTGATTTGAAGTTGCAGAAACTGCATATTCAATCGGAATCTGCGGATAAGATAGCCAATGAAGTCAGACGCTTTCTCACCGAAAAAGGCGTACAAGTTGTCCCCACGGCCAAAGCCGCCCAAGCGGTGCTTTATTTACGCAATGAAACGGTAGAGAGGCGGGTATTATCAGTCTCCTCAACGTCAGGCAAGCTGGAAGAAATCGAACTCAATTACCGAGTAGAAATGGAAGTCCGCAAACCGGATAACCGTATTTTGTTGGAAAAACACCTTATCAGCTTATTGCGAGATTACCGTTTTGATAAAAACGCTGTTTTGGCAGCGGGCTCAGAAGAAGATGTCTTGCGCGAGGATATGCTTCGTGATGTCGTGGGGCAAGTCATAGGCAGTTTGCAAACGATTAGGTAGTGTCTATCTAAAAATTCGACGCGTCGAGGCAGGCATTCCGCCGCGTGGGAACGAGAAAACAAAACCCTTGAATCGCGGATTTGACGGATTACTCGGATTAAAAACCTAAAAACACTCACTTTTGATTTTTCTTTTGACTTTGATTTTAAATCCGCGTAATCAGTGTCATCCGTCAAATCGGCGATTCAATGGTTTTTGTAGGAAAAACAACGAGGTATATAAAATATTATGCCTCAACAGGGTAACAATGTCGTTTCTCCAAAGGGTGCATTGAAGGAGATGACAATTTGTGAGACAGTAACTACAAGAAACTACAAGGATTACATTTAAGAATGGATAAGTCAAAAGATAATTGTCGTTAAGTTCCCTACGGGGGCCACGATTTCCCGCTTTTTTCATTTGAAAACCTCATCAAAAAAAGCCTCTTTATCCAATTGCGCTTGCCATTCTTGATGCCATTTAACAGAATCTAGCTTCGAGTCAGACTTTAAAGCCAAAAATCGAGTTGCTTCAAGGATGCCTAATTTCTCAATCAAAGCATTAACGGCTTGAGTAATCAGTTGTTCTTCAGTCATCAAAATACTTTCTTTCATTGTAAACCCTCCGACATAATAAACTCTATGGGAGCCATAGCCACTACAGTCAATGGTGTTTTTTTACATTTCTTTAATAGTTTATCATCACAAGTGATAAAAACGTCCGCTATTTGTTCTGCATAAGCAACATGAGCAGCATCTGCAATGCCAAAATTGAGTGCATGAAGTTCGTCGGCTCTTTGACGAGCCTTGTTAGTGTCATAGATAGTTCCCGTATCAATTTTGTTTAGCAAAGATTTTATTTTAAAACGTTTTTTTAAAGAGGTGATGGCACCAACTTCTTTGAAATGCACGGGAGAAACAACCGTTTGATAGTGTCCATTTTTAATATATTGCGTTATCAAGTAAAACGCATCGGTTTCTAAACGTATTCGTAGAAAATTCTGATCATCAAAAGGACGGCAGTAGGTACAAACATCTAAATATAATCGTTTCATTTGATTTCCACCCAATATGTGTCCAAGATTTATCTTGGACGTCACAAAATATGTCTAATCTCAACCCCCTCCCATTTGTCCCTCAAATATTCTGCCACCAAGCGCCGATGGCAATGCTTTGGGGTATCTTCACTACATAATAAACAAGCCTGATGAAATTTGTCAGATTTAAATTTTTGCTCAATTTTGCGTTGCTGCATTAAGGCTAAAAATTGTTGCTCATAAATTGACCAATCGCCTTTATTTTTTTTATACGCCTCTAAAATCGCCTTCGTTGGTGCGAGTTCTGGCTTATAAATATATTCAATGTCACACAACGCTTTGAGAAAATACTTTAAATCGTCTTGTTTAGCAAAACCTGCCAATTGTGATTTATTATTCAGCCGAATATCAATCACACGCTTTACGCTTGCCTTTTTCAGTTTAGAAAAAAATTGTTCGGCGGTTTTTTTGGTAAATCCAATCGTGTAAATTTTAGGATGGCTCATCATTCGCCTCTATATAAGCAATCTTGTCACTTTGCATATCATAAGCCTGTTCAATCAGTTGCTCAGGCGTTGCAAATAAGTCTTGTTTGGATTTTTTCAGTAAATCCATTAAACGCTGTTCCGCCTCTGTTTGAGTTTCAAGTTTGCCATCTTCCAAAATATGTTGAATGAGCATATCTTCCGCACGAAGTTGACGAGCAATTAAAATGGTTCTATGACACATCAAAGGATCTTTTTCGGCACACATCATGGCAATACGATAAGACTCTATTCCTTGATTGAGTCTCTCAATGCCTTTTTTAAATTTCTCCGTTTGAGCCAGACGGGCATATTGGACTTTGCCCGCTTGATTATAACAATTGGGATCATCAGTTCGCGCTCCCAATTCTTTGCCTAAAAACACATAAGCAATATTATTTTTTTTCAGTTCTGGTTTGAGGGCTTCATAACTAAATTGTGGATTATATTTGCTATATGGGTGGGAACGCACATCTCCTATAGCGGTAATGTCATGTTTTTTTAGCAATTCCACAAAATGTTCTATTGAATGGTTAGAATGCCCAATCGTATAAATTTCTTTCATTAAGATAACGCCTGCAACGAGTTTATAGCAGTCACCCTTAAAAGGTTCGCTAAGACTGAGACACAAATAAACTTTATTCGTGATAGGATAATCACCATTTTTTTTAGTTTCATATTTGAGTTCAATACTCAAATCGGTGACTGAAAATATATATTCCTGATTTTTATAGGTAAAATGAGCCCGTACTTTTTTGTGGGATTGGTAGTTATCAGTAGATACCTTAATTGTTAAGGTATCCGGCTTAATCAATAACAAGGAACTCTCAATATTTTCCGTGACTAATTCTAAAGGTATTTTATCATTTTTGCCATGAGAAGTGTGATAGCCATTAATCCAAATTGATTCAACGTCATCACAGAGATGATGTATTAATGTTGCTGAAAGGCTCGATTGTTTGCGCCAAGCTTGATGATGAGCGATTAAATAATTTTCCGTTTGATAAGCATGTGATTGATGTTGAGTCAGGGGTATTGTTATAATATCTAACAATTTTGGGCCTTTGCCATTTTTTAACACAATCTCGGTTTCAGACAATTCTCCCATCTCTTGACGACTTATTGGTCTAATCCAATTGTGGGTTAATTGGTTATTAACGATTTCTTTACCAGCAACGCAGCGTTTACTCCTTTTTCGAGAAGTGGCTAAACATACAATAGTCTTGTAAATAGTCATTAATTATCTATAGCATTAAGGAGTCCAAGATTTATCTTGGACTATTATAACAGGTATTATTTATGAACAGAATAACAAAGGATGTGGTCAATATGCTTGTTATTGTTGGCATAGTCTTTTTATCATCTACAAGCGTAGGATTGTACATGGGCTATTATTATTCAAACGAACGCCTTGTGATGTCTTTCCTAACAGAAATGAATCCAGAATTAACTCAAAAAACGAGTCAAATTAAAAAGGAGATTGCGCTTGCTGATGATAAGATTGAACAATTACAACAATTAAAAAAGAGATTTCCAAATCAAGAGATGATTGATAAAACGCTGGCTCAATGGCAGACATTGAGACATCAATTAAAGCAAGTCTCGAAAAATCTTTATCATAAGCTGGAAGGTGCTTATGTTGCATACAAAATTGATGAAATACAGGGCAAGAAAAATTTTAGTTTTATTTCACAAGCACTGCTAAAAGAGGCGAATGCTGCATTGGTTAATGCGGAGTCAACTAAATCTACTATAGAGACAGAACTTTATAGGGTGCCTCAATAATTTTTTGATTATTTGGAGTCCAAAGCTAAGCCAGGGCGAACACGCAGGTTCGCCCCTACAACTCATGAAACCGTGGGATTTTGTAGGGGCAATCCTTTATGGTTGCCCTTAATTTGCAAAATAATCCCTATGTCATCAAACCCATCCAATAGCAACAACTCTCACCTCTACCTCATTAATCACTTCAAGAATTGACAGTTTTTCAAGCACTGTTTCTTCAAGTACTGGAATAAATAGCGCAACGGTTATGCTATCAATGCCTAAACTCTTGGCATAGTCAGCCGCTTGCTTTTGATCCGATTTGATTTGATAGCTATCTACAAAACTTTTGAGTTCGATAATGCCCCGTTGCTTGCCACACCTAAGATGGAGATCAACTTTGCCCTTACCCGTCGGAAATTCAGGACTCACCACACAATGCCTTCCCACCGCTTCCCTAAGCCAGTTAAAAAGATGAAATTGTCCCACAGATTCTGTTAGCTTCAGATCAGTTTTGAACGGAGCTTGCGACGTGACTTCGTTTCTGCGATGTTGCTCCTTCCAAGGATTAATGCCTTTCTCTCTCAGACGAGCCAAGTAGTCTTTGTACCTTGTCAGCAAAGCGGGTAAATTAAGGGAAGTACTCCCAAAAACATCGGTGAGTTCATCCAAAGGCGGCAGTGCGAGGATCGGCGTTTCTGATCCGATAATTTCCTGACTTAGCGCATCATAAAGACATCGTTGAAGAAACGGAGAAGTAAAACGGCAAACATATTGTGTTTCACCGCTTGACGACCTTTCAAGCGTCGGTTCAATCAAACCATGAAGATAAAGATAATTGTGCAAGGGTTGATGAAAAAAGAAGGGAACTTTCGACGTTGTAAACAATGTGATCAAAAAATCCTGATACGCCGGTTCTTTCGCTTTGGCAATCAGATTTAATAAAGTATTATTAGGCTCTCTTGAACGGGCAGATAGCGAAACCCGTTTCCATGTTTTTTCATCAAGCGTTTTATCCACTCCTGGATTATACTTTTCAGTCAACAGCTCTCCAAACCATGAAACCAAACCGGGTTGTCCTTTTGTGGATTGATAAATTTTCTCCACCACAGCTGCCTTAATCGGTTGACCACTTTCTTCTTGGTACTGACGATATAACTCTTTGACTTCTTCAGACGTTAAATTGGGCACTTTCAACGATCTTTGAATGTTAAACGGAGAGCCCTGTTGACTTTCAATACCCAATACCGTCCGAACTCCAACCAGTGCGAGTCCGTGCAGCCAGTTGTTTTGACGCTCAAGATAGAGTTCCCGAAATTGTGCAACCATCAACTCTATCAAAGCGAGTGGCAGGGTATCGACTTCATCTATCAACAGGATGAGCGGACGATCCCAGACGCCTTCCGTTTTAGAAAATAAATCACGGAATTCTTTCCAACTCGAAACAATAGGTTTGTTCGGTAGTTTCTCCTGAAGTCGCTCACCAAACTTTTCTGGAAAATCAGAGTTTTCAGAAGGGGTAAGGCTCATTCCTCTCAATGTGCCCAGTGAGAAATTTAAAATGGTAAATTCCTCAGGGTATTGCTGTGAAATTTCCTGCTTTATCCGTCTCATCAACCAAGTTTTGCCAGTTTGACGTGGTGCCCAAATTGTAAAGTAATGCCCCCCTTTTTCGGGGATACCAATAAGCTGCCCAACACCCTGAGCAATCAGCGCTTGACGTTGGACACAAAAATGGTCCTGACAATCGACTGGTCCATAAGAGCAAAAATGTCTCATCATTGACTCCTATTAAAAAAAAACTACCAAGCTATAAATACATCAGAGCTTGGGCGTCCCATAACGAAGTATCCAAAACCTTTGAGGTATGGGCCAATAAATATTTTTTTTATTATACATATAATAAAAGATAAGTCAAAACCTATTCTGTGTTCAGCGAGCGTAGGGTGCGTCCTACGCACCCTTATATAGCACCATTAACACCGAGACCAGTATACTAGAGTTGTCCGTCAATAAAAAATCAGAATCAGATCAAGCAGGCAGAACCGACACCGTCTCCGATCAAAACCA
>JALXAQ010000021.1 GCA_026991885.1 Thiotrichaceae bacterium | reverse complement strand
CTGCCCCGACGCTCCGCGTCGAATTAACGAGCACCCTCACCGCCTGCTTTTCTCGTTCCCACCGCTCTGCGTGGGAATGCCTGCCCCGACGCTCTGCGTCGAATTAATTTCCTCGCTCTCCCCACTGATACAAACCCAATCCCCCTAACACCACCCCCGTGCCTATCCAGACAGAGGCATGAATCACCTCACCATTCAAATTTTGCCCTAAAAACAATGCTGTAATCGGCGTAATTAAAGTAATCAAAGCCACTCGTATTGGCTCAATTTGCTTAAGAATATAAAAATAGAGAATAAATCCCAACACTGAGCCAAATATGCCCAAATACAATATTGATAATAAAGCACGTTTAGAAAAGCTAACAGGCAAAGATTCTCCAAGCAAGAGCCAAGTGATGGCATATAATGGCAAAGCCACCAATAAACCACCGCAAGTTATCGCCAAAGGCGAGAGCGAAACATTCAAGCGTTTGATCCAGACAGCACTGAATGAGTGCAAAAACACGGCAAACAATACGGCTAACAAGCCCTTAACACCGTTTGCGCCCATACTCAATTCCGTATTAAAAATAAAAGCCAAACCTATCACACCTAACAACATGCCCGCCCATTGAGTGAGCCTAATAGCGCGTTCACCCAAATAGATCATAGTGAGCACACTCGTAACAATCGGTGAAATGCCAAAAAGTACCGAAATCAAAGCTGAGGGAATAAATTGTGCGCCCCAATAAGTTGCCATCATGGCCCCATAAATGGAGATACTGGCTGCCCAATAACTACGGCGAGCAGCACGATGCCAAGGAAATTCAACGCGCAGTAAGGTGATAATCAGCACGCACAATAATGCACCCAAGACCATACGTCCGCTGACACCAAACAAAAATCCTGTTTCGCCACTCCACTTAATCGCCAATGGCGTAGTAGACCAAATGATGATAACCCCTAAATATGCAGCTGGGACAGACATTTTTCACCTCAAGACAAAAAAAACAAAAAAAAAAACAAAAAAAAAGGCCACAAACGTCAAGCGTCTGTGGCCTTACAAAACAATAAGGGAGAAATTATTTTATTTTAAAAAAAAAAAAAACGATTTCCTCAACACACAGACACGCGCAAAGAAGCCTGCCATAATTCGCAGGCCATTTTGCCAAAGTTTTTGTGTGTGTACGAAAATCATCATGTTGTGCAGTTTAGCTATTTTAATGTATTGAGTCAACAGAAATTTACTTAATAGGCACTAAACGATCCCCAAAAGGCGTATGTACAACGCGCATGCCTGGCGGAACTTCATCATCCTTAATGACTTTCCTCTTAAATTGTTTTTGGCGTTGATCGCCTCTCTTCGGCCCGTTTGCGCGTCTTTGAGGTGGTCGTGACTTCGCGGGTGGGCGTGATGGTGGTAGAGCTTTACCCTGCGTTAAGGTTAAAATTGCAAACATCTCACCCTCATCACACTTAACGCCTTTTTTCTCATTCGAGGTACGACACGGTGCATCTTCTGGATATTCTATTTGTATTTCTCGCGCCTTGACGCTCAACAAATAATAACCCTCATAACCTTTAATGGCTGTACGTCTGTTATTCTCAAAGCGTTGGATAAATTCTTTATTATCAGGACCTTTTAAGATCGCTACCCGTTTATCCCCAATACGGCTTGTGCCCTGTAGTGTAAAATCTTTTTGCGGTTTTTTGGAAGCCGTTTTAGAGCGAGTTGGGGGCGAGGGTGGCTTGGTAGATTGCCTAAATGGATTCGGGAGATTTTTGGGTGGTTTTTGAACAACGGGCGCAGGTGGCGGCTTGCCACGATCTTGATCGAATAGATCAAAACCATAACTGTTGCCACTCAAAAAAATCAATACCAAGGTGAGAGGTAAGTTTATTCTCATGTTAAATTATCCCCAAAGTATAATAAACGTCCAAGATAAATCTTGGACTCCTTTAAACAAGTATATCAATTTTTCCTAAATGACTATAATCAAACGCTATTTGATAGCAACTTATGCCGGCTTTTGGGCACCCTTTCAAGCCGCCTATACACATCGTTACCTCTTATTTTTATTATTCAAGCGCGATATAACAACACGCACCTCAGGCACTTTACTAGGAGATGCCTGGTTACTCGTTCAACCAGGATTGCAAATCCTTGCCTTTTGGTTTCTACTTGACATTGTACTAAAAATCAAATTTCCGAGTCGAGTCAGCTTTGTCGATTATTTTTTAGTTGGCATGTTATCTTGGTTGTTTATCTCAGAAGTTTTGTCGCGTAGTTTAAATGTATTAAGCGAATTTGGTGGCTTATATCGGCGAGCCGTATTTCCAGTTCTCATTTTACCATTATTACCCTTACTCTTGTCTGCCCTCCTCTATATCATAGTGATGGGCGTGACAGTGGGATTATTAGAAGGGATTAACAGCATCCCCATTGCGATACTGACAATTTTATTACTATCAATCTGGCTAATACCCTTTTGCTATATATTAGCCATTCTTGGCTTATTTATCAAAGATATAGGACAATTTTTCCCCTTTTTGATAAGCGTCAGTTTATATTTAAGCCCAATATTATATATGCCCTCTCAGATGCCAGAGCCCATGCAATGGGTGTTAATTTTGAACCCAGTAGCTGACATAATGGCCTTAATTCATGCGGGCATACAAGATTTATCTTGGACATGGGGTAATGTTTGGCGACCCCTGCTCCTGTGGTTATTGTTATTAGCACCAGCATGGGTATTATTTCAGCGGGCAGAGCCGCATATACGAGAAATGCTTTAACTTTAGGAGTCCAAACTTTAGTTTGGACAGACCAAAATAGGAAAAAAAAAATGCAACCCATTGATTATGACGTACTCATTGTAGGCAGTGGCATTGTCGGAGCCACTTATGCCTGTGCCTTACTGCAAGGGGGTATGCGAATAGCACTTGTCGAAGCCAAACCCAAATCAAATGAAAAAAATTTAGAAGAACAGTTTGATTTACGGACCTATGCCCTCACCCGTGCCTCTGAGCGTATATTTACCAATTTAGGCGTTTGGGACAAAATCGCCGCCCAACGGATCAGTCCATTTCGAGAAATGCACGTTTGGGATGCCGGCGGATCAGGTGAAATTCATTTTAATAGCACCATGCTAAATGAAGCCACTTTAGGCCATATTGTTGAACAAACTGTGATACAAGCTGCCTTAACAGCCCGACTCGCAGAATTTGAAACACTCACCAATTACCGCCCCGCTAAAGTGCAAACTTTCAATCTCACCAAAGATGAAACAGCCATGCAAGTCCATTTAGATAATGGACAAAGTTTAACAACTCGCCTCTTAATCAGTGCCGAAGGAGCAAACTCCTCTATCCGTACCAATGCCGGCATTCCTTACCAAATACGCGAACACGGACAACAAGCCATAGTTGCCACCGTACAAACAGCCCACCCTCATCAACAAACGGCTTGGCAACGTTTTTTACCAACCGGACCATTAGCCTTTTTACCCTTATCAGAGCCACAAACTTGTTCGATTGTCTGGAGTATTGACACGCCACTGGCTCAACGCTTGATGAGTTTAGACAAACAAGCATTTCAACAAGCACTTGAAAAAGCCTTTGCATTAAAACTAGGCACTGTGACAGACTGTGGACAACGTGCTACATTTCCCTTACAAAGCCGCCACGCGCTTCAATATGTACAACCAAGACTGGCACTCATAGGCGACGCTGCCCATACCGTTCTACCCTTAGCTGGACAAGGACTTAATTTAGGATTACTAGATGCCGCCGCTTTAAGTGAGATCGTCCTAAACGCCCATGCCAAAAGGCAAGATTTTGGAAGCTATCGAGAATTGCGCCGCTATGAACGCTGGCGCAAAGGCGAAAATTTGATAATGTTGAAAGTCATGGATGGTTTTAAATATTTATTTGCTAAGCATACAACTCCACTGAAATGGGCACGTAACCTTGGATTGAGCCTAACAAATAGCGCCGTACCACTCAAACAACTCATCATACAATATGCGATGGGCTTAAAAGGGGACTTGCCACGTCTAGCAAATATAAATACATAGGCCAAAAAAATCCTATTTCTTCAAGAAATAGGATTTTTAAATTTTGAGCTTTTGAGCTTTTGACTTATCCCTGCTAAAAACTAATCCCTGTCGTTTTTTGACTTCACGAAATCCCCTCCTTATATTCAGGCAACTGATTCAAGTGAATAAAATTTTCAAGACTTGATTCCGTTTGTAAATGGGGAATATTGCTGCCATTGATGACAGAGACTTCCCCCCCTTTTCTTGTCACTAATTTCCAAGTCTTGTTAGGAATACGATTGATAATATAAGGATGATGAGAGCTTAGGATCACTTGCAAGTGCTCTGCCTTTTTTAAAATAAAATCTATTAAGCCCGGCATACAATTATTTCCCAAACCGTTTTCCAATTCATCAATCACCACCACACTACCCGCTGGTGCCAAAGAAATTTCAAATAAATAAACCAAAGTACGAAACATGCCAGCTGACATATCCCATTGATATATCCATTTATGAGAAGTCTTTTCTTTGAGGATAAAATAAAACTCATAAACGCCCATCCCTTCTTTCGTGAGACTCACCTGAATATCCTCAACAGACGAAAAAATATCAGTAAATACTTGCTTTATCTGCTCAAATTCATCAGGATATCGCTGTTGCAACCGATAGGCTTTGATAACGGTTGGCAATTGTCTGGAATCATCTTGAAATTGTTCCAATGGGATGGACAGTTCCTCATCATTCTCTTCCGGATTGAGGAGATAAGGAAAATGTTGTTCTTGCAAAATTTCACTAAATACAACCCTTTGAAACGCCTCATAAATGCTTGTCACTGCTTGTATGTTTGAAAGTACATTAATGGCACTTTCTGTTTTTTTGAAGAACCTTGGAATTTCCTCCTTGTTAAACAAAACAGAAGATTCAGTGCGTTTCAACACCATGATGTTTTGATCTTTAACAATCTCTTCATAAAAAATAGTTGAAACGTTAGATAACGGAATACTTGAAAACTTTGGATTGAGGAAGCCACTTTTGAAAGTCCATTCATATTCATGATTGGCATATTTAAAACCGATTATCCAATCCTCGCCATTGAGTTTATAATGACCCCCTGTCGCAACACGACAAGCTAAGTCAAGTGCTTTAAGGATTTTAGTTTTGCCGACACCAGAGACACCCACTAAGAGGTTGAGCTTATCAAATGAAATTTCCTCTAGGTGCCAATTTTTTTTATTATCATTGAAGCTGAAATGGGTTATTGGCATAATAAATTTATATAATTGTAAATTGCATAAGCGCTGGCATTCTCACCCAAACCAGCGGATTTAAAAAATCCTATTTCTTAAAGAAATAGGATTTTTAGATTACTCTCACTCGTCCGTCACACACCCCTCAGACGCATTTTTGACATTTTTAATATATTTATACAACGTCCCCCGCGTCGCCTTATAAGGCGGCATCGTCCACTGTGTCCGACGTTGCGCCATTTCTTCATCACTCATCGCCACACTTAAACGCTTCTTTTCTGCATCAATAGTGATGACATCGCCATTTTTAATCAAAGCAATTGCCCCACCTTCTTGGGCTTCAGGCACAATATGCCCAACAATAAATCCATGTGAGCCACCCGAAAACCGTCCGTCAGTTAATAATGCAACATCCATGCCTAAACCTGCCCCGACAATTGCAGAGGTCGGTGTTAACATCTCAGGCATCCCAGGCCCCCCTTTGGGACCCTCATAACGAATCACCACCACATCGCCTTTAACAATCTCCTTACGCTCTAGCGCACTCAGCATATCTTCTTCACTGTCATAAACTTTTGCCGGTCCGGTAAAACTTAAACCCTCCTTGCCCGTGATTTTTGCGACAGCACCGCCAGGGGCTAAATTGCCTTTCAATATTTGAATATGCCCCGTCGCTTTGATCGGATTTTCTAAAGGCCGGATAACATCTTGACCCGCCTTAAGGCCGGGCAAATCGGCTAAATTCTCCGCCACCGTTTTACCCGTGACTGTTAAACAATCGCCATTAAGCAAACCCTTTTCCAACAAATATTTCATCACCGCTGGCGTGCCACCAATCTTGTGAATATCTTCCATCACATACTGTCCACTCGGCTTGAGATCAGCCAAAAAGGGGACCCGATCACTGACCGTCTGAAAATCATCAATCGTTAAATCAACCTCAACCGCCCTTGCCATTGCAATCAAATGCAACACCGCATTAGTCGAACCGCCTAAAGCCATGACCATCACCATTGCATTTTCAAAAGCGGCGCGAGTCATAATATCGCGGGGTCTGATGTTCTTTTCCAACAAATGCCGGATAGCCGCGCCCGCCCGAAAACACTCATCCAATTTAGCCTCATATTCAGCGGGCGTAGAAGAACTATAAGGCAAACTCATACCCAAAACCTCAATCGCAGATGCCATCGTATTTGCAGTGTACATACCACCACAAGCACCCGCCCCGGGGCAAGCCTGTCTCACCACCTCCTGACGATCTTGTTCGCTTAAAGTCCCAGCAATGTATTGTCCATAAGATTGAAAAGCTGATACAATATCTAATGTTTTATCCTGTTTATCATGTCCAGGTTTAATAGTGCCCCCATAAATCATTAGGGCAGGGCGATTAAGCCGTCCCATTGCTATAAGACAACCAGGCATGTTTTTATCACAACCGGGTAGCGAAATGTTAGCATCATACCATTGTGCGGCCATCATCGTTTCAATGGAATCTGCAATTAAATCACGGGATTGCAATGAAAAACTCATGCCAGATGTGCCCATTGAAATACCATCACTAACACCAATGGTATTAAAACGCATACCCACCATATCGGCGGCTATCACGCCCTCTTTGACTTTTGTGGCTAAATCTAGCAAATGCATATTACAAGTGTTACCATCATACCAAACACTGGCAATGCCCACTTGGGCTTTATTCATATCTTCTTGACTCATGCCAGTGCCATAAAGCATAGCTTGAGAGGCGCCCTGTGATTTAGGCTGAGTTATTTTTGAACTGACTTCATTGATTGGCATTTCAATCTCCGGTTACAATATAAAAGGAGTCCAAGATTTATCTTGGACAGATAACTTATGATAAAGGTATTTTATGAAAATTCATCACCGACTGCGAACAAAATTAATCATCCTATTTTCCATAGTCACATTCATTCCAGCACTCGTGACTGGCATTTACGCGATACAAATATCGAGCCAAACCTTACGGACGCAGGCACTGACGACACAAAAAATGCAAGCTAAAACACTTGCTAATAATATAACCTCTTTCTTGACAAACGTTAAAGGTGATCTCATGTTTCTGAGTCAGTCACCTGTCATGAAAGATTACCTGCGTGCCAACGCTTCAGAGGGCGACCTTAAGAGACAAGCCTTAGAACAAGAATTTCTGGCATTTTCTCACAATCGTCGTATTTATTACCAAATTCGCTATCTTGACGAAACGGGGCAAGAAATTGCCCGGGTAGACTCAAACGGCTTGACAAGCCGAATTATTGAACGCGATAAGTTACAAAACAAATCACAGCGTTACTACTTTAAAGAAACAATACGCCTATTGGCTAACGAAATTTTTGTCTCGCCCCTCGATTTGAACCGTGAACGGGGGCAGATAGAAAGACCTTTTAAACCAGTCATCCGCTACGCCGTTAATCTTTATGATAACAAAAACAACAAAGCTGGGATTGTGATTATCAATGTTGATGCGAATCAATTTATCAAACCACTCGGTAATATACGATTGGTTAATCACGACGGCTATTTTATAAATCATCCCTCATCAGAAAAAACTTGGGGAGGGCCCGTTGATTTAGACACAGGTTATAACTTGCAAAGTGAATACCCTCAATGGAATCTAAAAATCTTAGGTCAAGACGGTACCCTCAGCAGCAACATACTCACCCTCTCTCACAAACGTGTGATTGTACCTGGCACTTCTCGTGATTGGACGCTGATTATTCAACGTCATACCCAAGACATTCTCAAAAGTGTGACAGCATTTCAGCTCATGTTTAGCCTCATTCTTATCATAGCCGTCTTGATAGCCTTGATTGTTGGCTGGTTGTTGAGCGCGAGAATCACCCGTCCGATTGAGCACTTAACCCGCATGGCTGATGCGATTAGCAAGGGTGAAATGATTTCTAAGAGTGTGGAAATTCAAGATAAAGGTGAAATCGGTCAACTGGCGCATGCCTTTGAACGGATGCGAATCAGCATGCTCAAAGCTTTTGAAAGACTACGCCAAAAATAACTCCACATAAATAAAATCCTCCTAAGGGCAACCACTAGGGTGTTGCCCCTTGATCCCTCCTAACGTCGGGACAGGCTTAATGGCATTGACCTTGCTGGAGGATTTTTAGCCAACCTATTTATTGTTTGAAAGGTTTATGAAAAGCACATCCACCTTATTAGCATATCCTCAATTAATAGCCGAAATACATCGTTTGTCTCAAGAAGGGCAAAGCGGTACGATATTCATCACATCTGATGATGGCCATTTAGTGCGAATCATATTAAATGATGGAGGTATAACTTATTTAGCCTTTGATGCCAAGTACTACCGCGATGATGCCATTCCATTCATTAAGAGCATCAAGTTTGGCCGATTACAGTTTACTGAGGGGCTCATTGAAACCGTTCAAAAAGCACCGTTGCCAAACAGTGAGGAAATTTTCCAACTATTGATGAATAGTCCAGAACCAATTAATATCAAAGCACCCAGACAAGCAATTTTATTGAATCTCAATGAGGCCGTAGAACAGATCAAAAATGCTTTAGCCGTCTACATTGGCCCATTTGCTCTCATTGTCTGTGAAGAATATATCGACAAAGTCGGTTCTATCAATACAACAGATGATATTTGGAGCATGATTAATGTTGTCGCTTCTGAAATCGAAAACACCGATGATAGACGACTATTTCAAACGCAGATCAAGACAGAAATGAATATTTTGGACTGACTATGAAAAGCAGCACAACACTATTAGCACAGGCTGAATTGATAGCCGAAGTACGTCGTTTATCATACGAGGAGCGAACAGGTACGATATTTGTCACATCAGATGAAAATCATTTAGCGCGAATCGTATTAAATAAAGGACGAATCACTTCTTTGAGCTTTGGTAGCAGGTACCACAGCTTGGATGCTATTCCATTCATTCAAACGATAAAATTTGGCCGACTACACTTTTCCGACGGTATCTTTGAAACGGCTCAAGAGGTACCGTTGCCAGACACCTCGGAAATTTTTCACAAATTCAATCAAGAGGTGACACCCAATGTGCCAACATCATCTAATGATTTTAGGGCTTTTGAAGAGATTATCAAAAAAGCATTGGCAAATTACATAGGACCCTTTGCCATGCTCGTGTGTGAGGAGTATATCGAAAAATTTGGTGTTCTCAATACAAAAGATGAAATTATTACCATGATTGATTTTGTAGCAGCAGAAATTGAAAAAGAAGATGAAATAGAGAGTTTTCAAAAAGAACTCAAGCAAAAAATACTTGAATATTCTTGAATAACCAAGGGCAACCACAAGGGATTGCCCCATCGGCTTACTATTAAATTTTTAGAGTTGCCTAATGTTAGATAAGGAGTGCTAGCTTGTGACTGACAAAATTGCTGAAATGCCCCCCAAACTGGCAACGGTAAAAATTACTGACATGCCGCTGGAAGAGCGCCCACGCGAGAAATTAATGCAGCGTGGCGCGACAGCCTTGACCAATGTTGAATTATTAGCCATTTTCTTGCGTACTGGCGTTCGGGGGAAAAGCGCTTTAGATTTAGCCAGAGATTTATTAGATGAATTTGGTGATTTACGCAGTTTATTGGGGGCAGATCATACCCTCTTTTGCCAAGCCAAAGGGCTAGGTGATGCCAAATACGTCCTATTAAAAGCCAGCGTCGAAATGAGCCGTCGCTATTTACGCGAATGTTTAGAACGTGGCAATGCCTTGACGAGCCCTGATGATACACGCAATTTCTTAATGTCAGAACTCAGCGGTCGAGATTATGAAGTCTTTGCCTGTTTATTTTTAGATAATAAACATAGAGTTATACAATTTGAAGAACTATTTTATGGTACGATAGACAGTGCCAGTGTTTATCCGCGTGAAGTTGTCAAACGTGCCTTAAAACATAACGCTGCTGCCTTGATTTTGGCACACAACCACCCATCTGGCATTGCCGAACCGAGTGATGCCGATATCGCCATCACGAAACGGCTTATTGATACCTTAAAATTAATAGAAGTGCGAGTATTAGATCATTTTGTGATTGGGGATGGAACGAGCGTATCTCTTACAGAGCAGGGATTGATGTAAGAAAGAGAGAACTGCAATGAGAAAAGAGAAAACAACACGAAACACCGATAAAGCCTTCTTACAACTGATGAAAATCAGCGGCAAGAGTTTCCTCAAACTTCTGGGGGTTTCCCCAGAAAAAGCGGAACGATACCACTTTCAGACAGTCACATTTCAGGAAAAACCAGAGATAGAATGCATTGTGATGCTGGTGAGCGAAAAGCAACTTGTCTTTATCGAATTCCAAGCTTACCCAGAACCCTTTAGTCGCTATCGCTTAGCCGCTGCGATTTTCCAAGGTTGTGCCCAGCAGAAGCATAAAGGCGAAGTGATAGCCGGTATTATTTACACAGCTCCCGAATGCCAAGCCGCCGCTTTGCCCTTTGAAACCCTGAAAATAGGAGACACTCAGTGCTTGAACGCCTGGTTTCGGGAGATTGTGCTAAGCGATTATACGGAAGATGAACTGCGAACAATGGACCCTAAATTGCTCGTTTTGGCACCCTTTACATTATCCGCCAAAGATGAAAAGGCGAACCTATTGATGATGTTGATGAAAGGGCGGGAATGGCGCGAAGAAGTGAGGCAGATTTTTCCATTAAGCCAACAGCAGGAAATATTGGATATTTTGGGTTTTTTTGTACTCAAGAGATTTCGTCAAATCAAACGTGAGGAGGTGAATGCTATGTTGAATTTTGATATGATGGAGACTGTGGCAGGCAAACAACTTTATAATCAGGGTGTCCAGAAAGGATTTCAAACGGGACTTCAAGAAGGCTCACTCGAAGAGATGCGAGAAAATGTTCTTGAAGTCCTAGACGCACGATTTGGCGTTGTAGCCTTTGAATTGATTGAGCAGATTCGCGCCATTTCACAGCGAACGGATTTGAAATCCATTCTCAGACAGGCAACCCTATGCCCAGATTGGGAGAATTTCAAGGAAATACTGTCAAAAATAGCACACTCAAATACTCACACCTCTATTTCCTCAATAGGCGAAACCCCACACCATTATAGCGAAAATTGAGCAAGCCCCAACTACGAGCTGCCACCCGCACCTGCTTTGGAGTATTGTACCAAGAACCCCCACGATTCACTTGACGGCGATTATCATCAAGCTTGCAGCCTTGTTCTGCGCCTTCATATTGAGTTTGATATGCAGAACAAGTCCATTCCCGCACATTACCCACAATATCATATAAACCAAAAGCATTCGGCGCGAAAGAACCAACAGGGGCAGTTTTTGTATTATCCCATTCACTACCACAACCATCACAATTAGCTGACTCAATCTCATTGCCCCAAGGATACTGGGTTGACGTTCCCGCTCTCGCCGCATATTCCCATTCTGCTTCAGTTGGTAAGCGATAATTTTGTTGAGTTTGTTGGCTTAACCATTCAGCATAAAGCCTCGCCTCATTCCACGAAACATTAATCACAGGGCGCTCACCACGCCCCCAACCCAGATCATCCGGTTTCGGGTAGCCAGTCGCTTGTACAAATCGATCATATTCGGCAAAGGTAATTTCATAGCGACTCATAGCAAAACTGCCCACAGAAACTTCATGTACAGGCTGTTCGTTGTTATAACCTGCCCCTTGAATATCTCCCATCATAAAATCCCCAGCGGGAATGATCACCATTTCTGGTCCAAAACTGCCATCTTGTAACTGATCACGAAAATCATTGATGACAACCCATTCCTGCTGTTCTAAGCCGATTAACACAGATTGACTGACTTTTATCCGATCTTCTTCAAGCTCTAAAGAAATAAACACCGGTTTTTGTTGGCCATATTGCCACAAGCGTTTGGCATCCTTTCGCGGGGCGAAAATGTAACTTTTTTCAGGCAAATCAAGTGATTTAGCCCAGTCTTTCCATTCGATACGCACTGGAAATATCTCACTCTCAATGTCATAAGCTTCCTTATCCAAATAAGCGACACCCGCTGCGTGCTCATGTCCCCCTTTATTAAAAACCTCTAGCAAAGTTTGACGATTTTCCAATATCTGCTGGCGGCGTTGTTCAAATTCTTGTTCGGTTTCAAAACTATCCGGTTTTGGATTGAGTATTTCAGAAATACTCACTTCTTTGCCCTTGAATAACAAAGAAGGGGGAGAGTCAAGCAGCACGATTTTCTTAGACACCACGGCACCATCCGTTATCAACACGTCTAATGTGACACGTTGAGCGTCTTTTATCGCTTCAATCCTGTGATTGCCAACAGGTAGCGGCAGCATGACTGGCGTGGTATTTGCCTTCAATTGACAATCAACATAAATCTTCGCATCTTGAGGAACCGTCGTTAATGCTAACATACCTTCAGCGGCATGGACTGAGAAAGAGAGGCAGAATAAGGCGGCGTATAAACATCTATTTTTTCTATTTTTTCTATTTTTTCTATTTTTTCTATTTTTCATTTATTTTAACTCCTTTGGTTTCAAAGGCGAATAACTTAACTTGTTGTGGAGTGGGGTTTTCAAAGCCATTTTGAATTTGTTGTTGTTGCGGCTTAATCGACAATGGTGCCACTACATAAACCATTATTAAACTCTTTTCAAAAAAAATTGTCTTATCTTGTTCAGCCAATTGTGCCACAAAACGATTATAGTTAGCAATCACCTCATCTAACTTTTGAGTTTGATCAACAATAGGGCTTTTCAAATATTGCGTTTGCTGTTGGATCGCTTTGATCAAGCTAGATTTCATCTCATTCATGCTTTTAGCAATGGCAGCCTGTTGGCTTTCCAACCATTGCTCATATTCACGAGAACTTTTTTGTCTCAATTCCTCAGTCACTGTCTCAGTCTGCTTAAATCTCTCCAACCCCAATAAACGGTATTGACGTACAGCGAATAAGTGATTATTTTTCCTAAGTGCTGATTCTGCTCCATTTACTAAACTACGCGCTTTATGCTCAAGCATCCAATAGATAAAAGTGTCAACAGGCGTTGTGCCCACATAATGCTTTTTAAAATCTTCTTCCCATCCCTTAACCTCTTTTTCAATCAACTGTTGTTCAGCCTGAAAAGCGAGATCAATAGCCTCTGGAATTTGCTTTGCCCCCGGAAAAGTTGTCACAAAGGCATCATAAACCAAGGCATCATGGGCTTTTTTAGCCCGTTCAAATGCAAGTGCTTGAATTTTCAATAAAGCTTCAACGGAGTTGATAGCATCAGGAAAATCTTTCATAAAGCGTACATAATCTTTCATGGTATTCGACGCTTTGATGAGTTCAAAGATAGCATGAATCGCTTGAATATTCAGCAAAGCATTTGGCCTGATTTTTAAAAAATCCTTGTAGGTGGATTCTTGATTGAGTGCCTGCGCCTGTCGCCAAGCTTGCAAAAAAGCTTTACCTTTGGTATCAGAATTAGCATATTTAGCGGCCACTTCACGCCATGCTGAATAAGTATTTTTTTGTTGAGCGATCTGATAGGCGAAGGGATAAGCGGCATCATATTCGCCCAAGGCTTCTAAACCTTGCACGATTTTCTCATAGTCAATACTCCACGCTGGCGGTGATAAAAAAATGAGGATGGCGATGAGTAATAATGGGTATTTCATTTTTTTTGGGCTCCTAAATTGAAATGGTTGTTTTGCCTAAAGGTAACAACACCGATGAAGTGTCAAGTGAAATCACTGACACAAATCTTTTGTAAATTGTCAGTGATGAATTGTTTACACAACACACGTTGTGCCTGTTCAAGTAAAATTTCAAGAAAAATATTAGTATCAACTATAAACATTAGCGCCACTCCAATGATTTTTTCTGAAGAGAAACACCATTATACTCAGATTTGAGTTCAGACAAGCCGTCTTCCCAGTTAAAAGTTGGCGGTTTTCTGATCGTGCCTTCAAAGCGGAGCGATTCAGCATGTTTGCTCAGTTGCTCCTGTGGATTAATCACCAACACCACGGGATGTGTTCCCGCAGAAATATCCGTTTGTAACTGTATTATAAGCGTACCTGTTGTGTTGACAACTGCATTGGTTTCAATCGTTTTCATGTTTGAATAACCTCTTACATCGAATATTCAAACGAGCATTATAGTGTGGGAGAGCGGAAATATCCATACTAGCTGACAAGCCTTGAAATAACACTGTGGCTAAAAGCTAAATTATAAATATTTTATATCAATTTATAAAGTTAATTTATCACTAGACTTGAATTTAACCTTTTTGTCCTCAAAAAACTAAGGTCATACTAATAACTTCAGGTAAATATTGTGAAAAAACGTGTCAGTATTTGTAAGAATTATGGGCGGTGTACAACCGCTGATAATAAAAGCCCGATCACCGGTTCGACGGATCGCTGTCCTGAGTGTGGTGGCGAACTTCAAGCTCAATTCAATGAGAATCCTCCGTCATTTTTCAGCCTTCAACCAAAGATTCTGCTTATTATCGCTATATTTTTGGGAGGACTATGGTTTACTTGGACAAATTTTTCCGCATCCGAGATAGTCTGTGTACTACCCAAAGTGATTGACAATGCTAAAATACAATCCTCGGCGGATATAATACTGACTGAAAAAGTTAATAACTTAGCAGAAAACCGCTATATAAAAAAAGCGATTGATTTGTATTATGGTGATTGGGAAGATCAATTAACTATTAACCTAGCTAATGCACGCAAATTAAAAGTCACAAAAGATAACTATGCTTGGTTAGATGAAATGGTCTCAAAGGCGGCCCTTGCTTTGGGGATTGATGCACCCGCGACTTATGTCGTTTTTGCTGATAAACCCAATGCTTATGTCACTGGTGTCACTAAGCCTATTTTGGTTATTCACTCCGGATTAATTGACATCATGGCACCAGAGGAGCTATTGTTTATAATAGGTCATGAGCTTGGACATATCAAATTTAAACATATTTTAGCTTTTGAAGTTGTTAACATTTCCTATTATGTGGTCAATTTTTTCCCAACAGAGACTTTAAGGGGCATTATTACCAACTTGGCACTCTTCACCTTCCTAAAATGGTCCCGTGAATCTGAAATCTCTGCGGATCGGTTGGGCATGATTTTAGTCGGTTCTGAAGAAATTGCATCTAAGGCGTTAATCAAACTGATATCGGGACTAGATGATAAATATGGTGAAATTAATATTAATGCCTTTAGAGAACAGAGCAATTTAGAAGACAATGCCTTCGATTTAAGGAAAATTCCTGTCCTTTTAAATGAAGTGACTTCGACGCATCCTTTTGTTGGAAGTCGAGTTGAGGCTCTATATCAATACAAAGACTCATCTGAATATGCTCGGCTTTTTTCAACGGGTGATAGTCATAGTATTAAAATCGGATTACCTTCTTTTTAGAGGTGTCCAAGATAAATCTTGGACGCCTATTTATTGGAGAATCAATGAGCATCAGAGCAACGATAGCTGAAGTTTTAAACAAGCGGCAAAACAAAGTCCCGCAACTGGAAAATGTACACCGCGAGCTTTTAGAGCTGGAAATGCAGATCGGTACGCTGCAACAAATGGCAACGGCTGATGTGCCAAAAGATGCCGCTCTTATAGCAGCGGAGATTTCTAGTAAACTCAATAATGTCCAAGAAGGATTGACTCATCTGAGCAACACTGTTTCTAATGTCGCTACTCGTTTTAAACGAGGGATGATTAATATTGGTGTTGCCGGCTCGGCGCGTCAAGGTAAAAGTACGCTGTTGCAAAAAATATCGGGTTTATCGGATAGAGAGATTCCGACATCCAGTGATTTGCCTTGCACCGGCGCGAAAAGTAAGATTTATCACTCCGAGGTGAGAGCCAATGCTGAGGTGGTCTTTTTTTCTAAACAGGAATTTCTGAAAGAAATTGTCTACGCCTACTATGAGAGATTGAACTTACCAAAACCCTATTCCCTTGAGGAGTTTCGTCAATCTTTACCGGCATTTGTCGCCCCTGAAAACAGTGACGAAAGAAATTTAAAAAGTGCCATATATGAAGAACTTAAGCGGATTCACTCCGCGTTCTCGTCTTTTAGTGGCTACTTGTCTAAACCGGCAGAGACGGTGGCGCTTGAGCAGATTCGGGATTATGTGACTCAACATGACGATAATGGCAATCTACGCAGCAACTATTTAGCCGTCAAAACCGCTAATATTTATACTAAGTTTCCCAATCATGATGTGACGGGTTTGTGTTTGGTGGATTTACCCGGATTAGAGGCTGCCCAAGGGCATGAAAAGAAATTGGTGGCGTCGCTTGAGCAAGAAGTCGATGCCGTGATTTTGGTTAAAAAGCCCAGCCCTCAAGGCGATCAATGGAGTAGCGATGATTTTAAAGTCATTGATTTGATTAATGATGCCGTTCGGGAGATTGATCTGTATAATTGGCTGTTTATTCTGCTGAATGAATTAACTACGGGTGAGAATAGTCAGATAATCCAACGTTTAATGGCTAATCCTCCCAAAACGTATAGTAGTAATCCCATCATTTTAACGGCTAATTGTGGTGATGCCTCAGAGGTGGATGAAAAAGTGTTTTCGGTGGTACTCAAACATGTTGAGCAAAATTTGGAAACGACTGATAGGCAGTACCTAAGCGCGTTAGCGCAAAAAATGCAAAAAATTTGGGATAGCCTAAATACGGTCCTCACCCAAGCTCGTCATTCCTTTAACCCGGACGATGCTGACTCAACCATGCAATTTGTGGATTTATTCGCTCAATTTATGAGAGAGTTACAGAGAGGGCTTGAAAAATTAGTACCAGATGTGCGACGAGAATTCACCTTTGAGGGTTTTCGGGAAAAAATCATTGAAGTTTGCGATAATGCACAACAAGAGCCGCCTATTCCCAGCAGTGCTGAATTGGAAAATAAATATTGGGAAGCGGGTGGTTGGCCAGCGGCTTTACAACCCCTGTTGAATGAGTTACGCGCCTATCTCACTCAGTATCTGGCTAGACATCTGGATACTTATCTGAAAGGACAAGTGGATAATGTCTTAAATCAAGTATTAAAGCGTATGTTTCCACATTCTCTACAACAAAATTTATTGGAACAAGAGATAGAGGAGCAGAGCGATCCTCGGATTATCCTCCGAGCATTGCAACAACGGGTAGATAAGGAACAACATCCCCAATTATATGATTGTTTTGAATACATCATTAATTTTAATTTTTCTTATCATAGTCTCTTTCATTACCGTGTGCGTAAGGAAATGCGACGCTTAGATACTTATAACACGGAGGCTATTAGTCAACTCATGCACGGTGGTAATGAGGGGAATGTCCCTGAAATCTCTGAACAAGTTGCCAATGGTCTTGATCAATTTTACAAGGAAACTGTTTATGAGATCAGGAAAAAACTCAACGAAGAGATGCAAACCGATCCGGCTGATGCGATTTTTGCCCTTGTTGAGGAAATTAAAGACCGTTTCGTGAGAGCCAAAGGTATTGAGGACGAGTGGCGAAGATTTCTCTATCCCATTCGAGGTCAAGTTTGGGCCTTACAATTTGGTGCGCTTGCCAAAGAAATGGCGTTACGTAGTCAATGGCAAGGGGCCATTAATGATGTTTTAAAGACGGCTGGACAAGTGCAGGATGATTTTTCTCGCATAGTGTAAGTAGGTACACATAAATCTTTTAACATTTTTACTGATTTTGGGGGAGTTGTTTCGCTCATTGCGCGGAGCGGATTTCCCGAAACCAAAAATTTTGGAGTCCAAGATTTATCTTGGACAAAACGGAGTCAATTAAATATGCCGAAAAAAATTACTATGACAATGCTGGGCCCCGAGGCAGTAGGTAAAACGACCTTACTTGCTACGATGTACTTGCAATTGGCCAGTATTAATAAAACTTACGAACATGGATTCAATTTTGCGCCAGCCGGCAATACCGGCAAAGACCTTAGAGAAGCCTTGGACAAACTGCGTGAAGTTATTGAAAATCCAGCTTTTACTCGTTTACCCCCACTTTTGGCAGGGACAGCGGGCATTATAGAACGCCAATTTGAAGCCTCATTCCAAGGTAAAAAGGAACTTGAATTGTCATTTTATGACCTTGCCGGTGGGTTGTTACTTGCTACAGATGATGAAAATCAGGATGTTAAGGAATTTAAACGCATCCTAAATCAAGCGGCTGTGATTATAAACGTTATTGACGGTGCCGCCCTTGTTGAAGGGAGTCAGCTTATGTCAGATAGCATCAATCAACCCGTTATAACCCGTAACCTACTTTTGCAGTCGGTAGTCAACAATCCGCAAAAACATCTTATCCTGTTTGTGATTACCAAGTGTGAAACATGGCTAAAAGATGAAAAAGGTCAAAAAAAATTGCAAAAAGCATTTGAAAGTCGGCATCAAGCGGTCATTAACCTGATGAAAGGACAGCAAAATGTTGTTGGTGTGTTGATGCCAGTTAAAACGCTTGGTTGCGTGGAATTTTCACGTATTGAAGGTCGCGGTAAAGATGAGACAATTTTTTTCTCAAGAAAACCAGGTTTAGATTTTAGTCCTGAAAAAGTGGATCAACCACTACGCTACGCCCTTGACTTTGCACTATCACAGCATGATCAAAACCGCAGCGGGTGGAGTAAGTTTGCCCGTTGGTTATCAAACAAGGACAGCGCTTTTCAAATAGCCCTTGGAAAATTTGATCAAGGACGTGAGAAAAAGTTTAAAGTTTATGGCAATCGTTCACTCCTAGATGTAATATGAGCAAAAATATTCCGGTGGGCGTGGCGGTTCATACGCGAGGTGTCAACCGTGGTGAGGACTATGGTTGGTATGTGAAGGCTGGCGATCTCCAGTTATTTGACCAAATGGAAGACATCCATCGTTTGGTATTACGCGATGTGGGTGGAGAAACGCCAAAATTAGCGGTGCTGCTAAAACAGGATCGCCTTGGTTTTCTGATTGGAAATATGCCCAGCCAACGTTTGGATCATGCCCCTAGAATCATCAATGATACACTTTATTTGGAATTTAACCAAGGATATGGCTGCGTCTTGGAGGCGGTTGCCAGTTTATTGGTTTGTTCAGCAGATGAGTATAAAAAATATGAGCAATATTTGACTGATTATGCAGAAAGGCTCTACCGCTCAGTGGAAAAGTTTGACGAAATTGAATGGGTGAGTGGTAAAAATTTACCCTCCCCCATCAAACCGGACAAATTAGCATTCGCTTTACCTTATAATGATAATTCATGTAAACGATGTGGTGGTTATCTCATAGAGGCTGCAACCCGTCGCGTGAGTTCATTTTGTTTTGTCTCCACCGGCAGAGTGAGTCTTGAGAAATGTCAACAGCTTGCAAATAAGGTGAGTGATGGATGTGTGATCCTCACTGAATCTTCTGAAGTCGGAGAAGAAATTGATTTAAAAAAAAGAGATTTACGGCGACTGTTATCAACTCCGTTGAGAAAAATATTGACTCGATTGAGCCAATTGTCAGACGTGTCTCTGTCTCTTTTGTCAATCGGGTTAGGATGTTTGCTTGTTATATTAGTTTTAAGGGCAATGACGTCCAAGATAAATCTTGGACTCCTAGCCGATATATAAATTTTTTAAACAGAAAGCGAAATTGGCTCTCGTGGGCAGCGTTGTCACTTATCCCTGTAGTTGTATCACCGGCGGTATTTTTACCGTTAAGTTAGAAAAAAATATTATGAAATTTCAAATAACCATTGATCGTGATGAAGATGGTGTCTGGATAGTTGAATGTCCCGCCATTCCGGGCTGTATTAGCCAAGGAAACACTCGGACAGAAGCGATAGAAAATATTACTGAAGCCATTGCACTTTGTTTAGAAGTCAGAGCTGAGCAAGGAACAGCCTTGACGATTGAAACACGACAATTGGAGGTAGCAGCTTAATGCCATCTTTACCTCGTTTGAGTGGACGTAAAGTCGCACAAGTATTTACACGATTTGGTTGGCAAGTAGCACGTCAGCGTGGTAGTCACATTATCATGGTAAAAGATGAACATATTGCTACCCTCTCTGTGCCAGCTCATCCAGAAGTCGCAAAAGGTACGTTGCGTGGTTTAATTCGGGCTGCTGGTCTAACTGTTTCTGAATTTATAGCGGCATGTTAAGCACTAATCCCTGTAGTGGGCAGCGTTGTAGATTATTTAAAATAGGTAAACTGTATGGCACGACAAGGCATTTGTATAAATTACGGTCATTGTTCTTATGCTGACGAAAAAAGGCCAATGTCTCTTGATAGGACAGGCGGCATTTGTCGAAATCCTGACTGTGAGCAAAAACTACAACCACTACCTCCCTGTTGCGAGTGGCTCAAAAAAGCAGGACTTTTGATGTTGTTAGCACTTATTCTTGTTGGCTGTGGGTGGTATTTCTCTCAGAATAATGGGCAAAAATCTGACCACGTTATTCCGGTTAAATACGATTCTCAACAATCCTGCAATGAGACTATTAGTAAAAATATGGCAGAAATTCAAGCACAAATTGATGCTATTCAAACCCAAATCGCATCAACTCCAGTGCTATCACTAACCACCCAATTAAAAAATGTCCAAAAAAAAATTAAGGACATTCAGACACAGATTAATCAGTGTCCAGAGAGTTCTAACACTCAAATTGTTGAACCGCATCAACGGATAGAAGAGATTTACAGTCAGCTTGTTGATAATATTCAGAAACAGCTTGAAACGATTGAAGAAAAAATGAGCACTGAATCATTGATTCCACAACTGGAGACGCTTAGAAAACAAGTTGAGGCGATTCAAGAAGCGATTAGCGGGACAAATAAGGTCGTTGATTTCTATATTCCAGTTGATAAAAGCAAAGTCCAAGAAGAAGTTTGGATGACGACTGATAACTTGGAGGATTGGTTAAGCTTACTGAAACCCTTTAAAAATTTAGCTGGTTTGTCAGTATCGAAACAGCGAAAAGTGTTTGTCAACTTGCTTAGAAAACAAGTACAAGAAATTATTGGTACCTATCCGAGATATGAAATAACCTTGGGTGAAGCGATGGCTGAGGCTAAGAAAAAAGTACTGCCCATGCGTCAAAATGGCCCACTGTTGCAATATAGCATCAAAGAAATACGTGAAGAAATAGAAGCCTGTGAAGTGACGAGGCTGATAAATTGGGTGACTGCTATTAGGAAGGTATTGCAAAAGGTGTATAATAGCCCCACACAAAAACCAGTGTTTAGTCTGGAGTACCCAAGTCGTTGGACACACTGTCCGTTGAGTGACAAGGGTAAAAAAGTCCCTGAATTAAAGTTTGGGCGAGTCGTGGCGCAGGCACTTGGTCCTGATGATAACTATCGCTATAATCATAGCTTATATGGGCAAATCGTTTATTGGTTGCCTATAGATTTTCTGCCATAACACTGAGTACAACGGATTAGCGGAATAAACGGATTAAATGTGGTTGTTTTAATCAAAAGGCATCCCATTTTCTACAATTGTAGGGTGGGTTTCGCTATCGCTCTACCCACCCTACACAATATCCTTTAATTTCAATTGTTTAAAAATTTATGTATAAGAGAGTGCGCGGAGCGTGGGAACGATACCTTCAAAATCTTGAATGTCTCGTACCAGCACCTTGCGTCAAATGAGGGTAGTGGTGCAATGTGGAGTGCAAGGCGTACCTTGCACGAGTCGTGGGAGACGATGGATGACATCTGAAATAATTCTTTATTGGAGTCGAGTCAAGAAGATGAGGCATTTATTGCTGAAGTCCCAGAATTACCCGGGTGTATGGCCGACGGAGAGACATACATTGAGGCCTTGAAAAATGCTGAGATTATTATTCAAGAGTGGATAGAAACAGCCCGTTCATTAGGTAGGTAAATTCCTAAGCCAAAAGGTAAATTAAGAGTAAACCAAGCGGCGACTACAATATCACATTCAATCAGTTATGCTACCTAATCCCAGTATGGGTTATGTGGACTCATGGACGTCCAAGATAAATCTTGGACTCCTTAATTGGATAACTGAGAGAGAACAAACATGAAAACATGGCGACTCGCTTGGAAAGAATGGCATCGTAGTGCTTGGAGCGGTCAACCTAATCGCGACTTTTTATCGTTGACAGTGTTATATTATGGGGTGGGCGAGAGGGTATCCTCAATAAATTTGTCGATGTATCAGTTGGTTATATCGAAGGGGCAGGTATTCCTATTTGGCTGGCGACTAATTATAGCAATCTTAATGGGATTGACAGAAATTTGTTGCAAGCATTACGGCAACAAAAACTTTATCCTTATCGTGAAGTAGAATGCCAAAATGTGAATTTGCCCAAACAAGGGTGTGAAAATACTGCCGAAATTTGGAATAGCAAAACCGTTGCAGCAAAAAAAGAAGAAGAAATCCCATTTTATGGCTGGGCAGTTTCATTTGAAGATCCTTTATGGAAAATGACTATGAAAAATAAACCCGCTGTCACTTTACCCTTAGATATTATTCTGAATAGAAGTTTATTTGAAGAATATTTTAACTGTACCGGCTATGTCAAGGCACTACAAGAAAAACACTTGCCTTTTTCAATCCCTACCACCCAATCAGATAAATTAGCTTGTTTAGCAAACGGAACACTCTGGTTAGAGCTTAATGTGGGAACCAACAAAGAATTGCAGCCCTTTCGTATCCATTGGCAAGCGCATATTCCCACAATGGAGAAATTAGCCTTTTTGTTTCCACTTAGCACATTGAATACCTTAAAAATGGCTAAACGCCATACAATCAACTATTATCCAGAAGCACAAACCAATCAAAGCACTCGCGTGAAAGGCTTAATGATATGGGGTGGATTATCTGATGAAAAAATGACCAAATTAAGTGCCTGTTTACAAAATCCAGAGAGAAGACACTCTCGACTCACATTAAAACGGCCACTTCCCAAAAGTTGGGTTGCAGAATGTGCCTCGCAAAGCGGTATTCCAATACTAAAAGAAGGAGAACGACATCCTCCACCCTTTATTCAGATAACTGATGAACAAGCACAAAAATATAAGTTTCAATATGAAGCTGAAGATTATCTCATTGTTCAAGGAAATTCAGTTTTGAAAAATAAACTAGGAAATCGGATTAGTGATGACAAGATAGATATGATTGCCGTGAACGGCAGCTATCAAAAAGCTTTTGCTTATGTAGAAAATCGCACTGCCCTTTCTACTCAAATAGAAACACTAAAAAATTTTAAGACTAAACAAGGAGATCAAGCGTTTTATATCCCCTCTACTTATGACGATGCCTTAGTTCGTTTTAGATTTATAGATAAGATAATGGATATACTTAAATGGGCTTATAGTCCATTTTTTGGACTTTTTTTAGTGATTCTCTTATGGGTACAAATTGGGATAGTTATCAACCATCGCAAGCATAACTATGGCATATACCTTTCTAAAGGACTATCTAATTGGCAAGTGCGCGGAATGGTATTCATGCAAATGACGATGAGCTTTGCGATAGCTATGTTTGGTGCGGTACTCATTGATGAGGGTATGCAATGGTGGCTTGCTGGAGAATTAGAAAGTGTCACGACGACAAAACCATATATTGATCATATCATAGCCGGGCAGTTGGATTTGTTGCCTCTTTCAATGAGGGACTATTTCGGGGTGGGGATTGTTGTGTTTGGTTTGTTGTATATTCTCACTGAGATTTTACTTAAGTTTATGATTTTACAACAAGATAAGGAGCCAGCCTATTTGTTTGATTGATTTCATCCGGGTAGCCAGTCGCTTGAGCAAATCGATCATATTCAAAACCTCTAGCAAAGTTTATAGTTAGCAATCACCTCATCTAACTTTTGAGATTGCTCAACAATCGGGCTTTTCAAATGTTGCGTTTGCTGAATTATTTTTAAAATCTTCTTCCCATCCCTTAACCTCTTTTTCAATCAACTGTTGTTCAGCCTGAAAAGCGAATTCAATAGCCTCTGGAATTTGCGTTGCCCCCGGAAAAGTTGTCACAAAGGCATCATAAACCAAGACCGGCTCTTTTGGCCCAGATATCAGAGGTTTTCAAAACCTCTGAGGTCTTTATTTTCGGATAGCTTATTCAGTCGTTTGTGCAATTGCCAGTTTGCGTTCTTCAAGCCGAGCAACTACCAATTGAATATGCATACGAAGGGCATAAAATTCGCCCATGTAGGACAGTGGGACAGAGACTTGTTCAATAATTTCATGTTGAAGCGCTTTCATTTGCTCTATTTCTTTTTCAATAACTGACAAATCAGACATTTTTTTAACTTTCTGATCTATTTCAGATAATTTTGAATACCAGCGAAAAATCTTAAAGCGAACGCCAAACTGATAGAGCGGAAGAGCGCCCTTTAACAGCGGAAACATCACCGCAAGAAGCGGTATCAGCATAATTTTTAAGCGATCCAGCGTCGTTGCGAGCCAAAAGGGGAAAATTCGTTGTAGCCAAGAGGGTCCGTTTTCCAAATAATAGCTGGCATCTTCATTCATCGGAAATTCAACGAATCGTTCAGAGGGAAATTGACCCGGTTTTTCAAAAATGCCACCTGTCTTATGGACTTCAATCATTTTCATCAAAAACAGATAAACAAGACTAGGATGTAAATCTTCACGGGCTACCAGACTCGCCGTTGTCGCCAATAAGATTTTGTCTTCGCTGGGAATATTCTTCTCCAAATCAATCATGCCTTCTCCAAGTTTGACACTGGTCAAAAAGGGATAGCGGCTGCTGTAAGCTAAGTCACGCTTAAAACTCATGAGTTCAACGCCCGGATTATGGAGCAGTTCGGGAATGAGAGGGGCACTTGGAGACATGACAAAAAAGGCGGCATCAATTTCTCCTGCGATTAACTGTTGTGCCGCCTCCTTTGAAGACAAGCCTAAAAAGGTCGTATTGTCTTGAGTGACTTGGTTATCTTGTAACAATTGAAAAGCCACGGGTCGCGTACCGCTACCTTCTTCTCCTATCGCAACACGTTTGCCACGCAGTTCAAAAAGATATTCAAGGGACAGGTTTTTACGATGAAAAACCCACAAGGGCTCATAAAAAAGGCTGCCTAAAGATTGTAGTCCTGAGATACTCTTGGCCGTCCCCCCTTGAACAAGTCCAAGCGATACTTTTCCAGATTTAAGCCGTTTCAGGACTTCAATTGAGCCGGCGGTTGGTTGAATATCCAATTGAAATCCTTCATCTGCAAGACGCTTTTGGTATTCTAAGGCAAAGGTGTGGTAGCCTCCGCCCACTCTACCTGTGGCAATGCTAGCGTCTTTAGGGGGGGCTGGCTCAACAAATTGGTAGGCGATAATCATACTTAATAGGATTATAAGTATAATCGGTATTGAAACTTTGCAAGCGTCACATTTCATGGGCGATATAGCTCCTTTTTTTGTTATCTTAAAATAAAATTTTCTGGAGTCCGTCCAAGATAAATCTGGCCGACTCCAAAATACTAAGGCGACACTTCAAACATCCGTTCTAACGCCAAACGCGCATCAGCCGCTACTTGGGGTGGTACCTTGATTTGATTAACGACGTTACCATCAACCAAATTTTCCAGCGTCCACAATAAATGTTGTGGATTAATGCGATACATGGTCGAACATTTACAAACAATCGGTGCCATATAATGGACAAATTTGTCTTTGCTTTCTTGCGCCAGGCGGTTGACTAAATTAACTTCAGTGCCCACGAGCCAGTGTGTGCCAGGCTTCGATGCGTTAATCGTTTTAATGATATATTCTGTTGATCCCACTTCATCGGATTTTTGACACACTTCAAGTGGGCACTCTGGATGAGAAACCACTTTGCCATCGGGATAGTTGGCACGAAATTGTTCAATATGTTCAGGCATAAATTGTTGATGGACTGAACAAAAGCCATCCCACAAAATGATTTTGGCCGCTTTGATTTGTTCGGGTGTTACTCCCCCATTGGGTTTGTCAAAATCCCATAAGACCATTTGTTCTAACGGTATCCCCATACGAGAGGCTGTATTACGCCCTAAATGTTGATCCGGAAAAAACAATACTTTTTCACGTTGACTAAAAGCCCATTCTAAAACGTGCGGTGCGTTGGTAGATGTACACACAATGCCGCCGTGACGACCACAAAAGGCTTTTAAATTAGCCGCCGAATTAATATAAGTAATAGGGGTGATATGTTCATCGGGTGCTAGCACAGCGGATAATTCGCGCCAAGCTTGTTCAACTTTTTCAAGATTAGCCATATCTGCCATTGAACAACCGGCGGCTAAATCAGGTAAAATCGCTATTTGTTCAGCATTTGACAAAATATCGGCGACTTCTGCCATGAAGTGTACACCGCAAAAAATAATATATTCAGCGCCCGATTGGGCAGCTTGACGGGATAATTTAAGAGAATCTCCCGTATGATCAGCATGTTTAAAGACTTCATCACGTTGATAATGATGTCCAAGAATGACTAAACGTTTGCCGAGTGCGGCTTTAGCTGCAACAATACGCTCCTCACATTGAGCGTCGTCTAGGGATAAAAATTGTTGAATAGAAATTTCGTGGATGCCCATAAAATACCTCTTAACGCGATTGTTAGTAATATAGATTAGGGCATTGGTTTTTATCTTCAAGCCATTAGCTGGCTCTTACTTTAAAACGTGTGAGTACAACAAATAAAACCTTCAAACCAAAAATGTTGAACAATTGCATGAGTTGTCCCCCATTCGTTGTACTATTTATCTCAAAGACAACTTCTCCCCCCTCTCAATCTGTTCCGACGATAGAGTGTGAGCCACTAATTGATTAGCCTTGAATAAATTAAGATATTTCTTCACCCAGAACTTTGTGCATTTTCCAAAAGAGAGAGAGGATAAAGTAGCAATTGGTCTTGTTGAGTAATAGAGACTTGTCCAGCAAACGCCTGTTCTAGCTGATTCCCCATTTCTTGCCCATTATCAATCATATTCTTAAGATGAGAAGAGTAGAGCGGATTTTCCAATTCTTTCTGAGTGAGCCGAGATCGATACTCATCTACATAGAGAGCACTTTGCTGTACGCTTTCTATAAACAATATATATCTACATATAAAAAAAATAAATAAAACTAAATAATAAATCTTGTAGGTGACTAGCTGAACGATAAGTTTTGTTTGTTGTTTTTAGTGGGGTTTTTGGGGTTGCAGAGGTTGCGGGGGATCGTGGGTGGTGTCGGTTTGCGCGTGGTGGATGTGGTGATATATGGTGGGTTTGGGGGAGTTGTTGGTGCCTGTTTGTGGGTTGAAAAGTTAGGAAAAAAAGTTAAGTTGGTTGTATGGGTGGGGATGTGATAGTGTGTGACTGCTGAAATTATTGAGATTATGTACTGCAAAAAATGCGTCGTGGTGAGAAATCCTATTTTTTGAACTCGACTAGGATTTCTTTAATAATCTGATTCTGATGCTGGACGGGGTTTGCAACCCCGTTCTTACGTTTTTTATGTGTACCTAGAGATAATCCGGTTTTAGCCATTTTAACCTGTGGAGTGAAGAATTACATTTCAAAACTCAAATCTTGTAACGGTGGCAAGTCTTTTACTGCCGCTTTAAATTCTTCAGTTTCATTGAAATAATCACCCAAAGTCAACAGATGAATTTGAAATTTGTTAATGTCAGGAAATTCTTGTAATCTGTCTTTAAATCCATCAGAATAACCAATTCCAGCCAAAATAATAACAATTTCAGATTTATGACGGGTTATGATTCCATAGAAACCGTCAGCAAATGAAGCATCTATAACTTTTTTTAATAACTTGGATTGAAAATAAATCCTTTTTCCATTATAAATACCTTCGCCGTCAATTCCACCATCTCCGCCTAAAGGTCCTGGGTTAAGTCCAAGGTGTTTTGCACATTTTTGACCTAATTCGGTTTTAGTAGAATTATCCGCATTAAGAATTCCTTCAATTAAGGCTCTACTGACTAGATGATTCACTATTGAATTCCCCTTAATTCAGCTAATTTTGGTACATCATTCACTGTTTTCTGAAAACGAGTGGTATTATTTGCAAAATCTTCTGTGGTTAATAAATGTAGTTTTAACTTCTTATCAAGTGTTTGCCGCAATTGCTCTTCAAATACCTTGGTATATTTAGTTGCCAAAATTATAGCTATTTCAGCTTGTTGAATTTTATTTCCCAAAGAAACGGTAAGCGGTTTATCTAAAGGTCTTTTTCTCAAATTAGCATAAAAAAATACTGTGTTCCCATTAATAGAACCAATACCATCAATACTACCTCTGTGATGACTATTTTTTACCTCTAATCCGAGTTTCTTAATACAATTCTTGCCAAAATTGCTGTCAAAAGATTGTTTAGGTATATCTTGTGTAACGATTGGTTGTGAGTTATCCATCAATTTTTCATAAAATAACTGAATTCCAGTAATAGCACATTCCAACCAATATTTTTCCACCCCTGCTTGTTTTAATTCAAACCAAGTTTCAGGGGTGATTTCTAACTTCATTGAATCGGTACTTTTGCCTTGAGTAGTAGGAAATTCTTTCAGTTGATTTACTGGTGTAGATACTATATTGTTAGCATAATAAACAGCATATTTAATTGCCGAATTAATAGCAACAGCATAAGCTAATCCCAAAGCATTAGTAATTTTCTTGATTTGCTCTAGTTGAGATCGAGTGAATTTAATAACAACTTTTTGTTCCTGTGTTTGTTCCTTTGTCTCTGCGACAAGTTGTTCAGCGTAACTAGCCATATTTTACCCTGTGTATTCATCTACAAGTGAAGTGAAATAATCTTTTATATCAGAAAAAGATTCCGTTTCCCACAAATATTTTCTATCCTCATAAACAGCCTGCGACATTTCAGCTTGAACTTCTTTCATTGCTGGGGCAACCTGACAATTTTGAGGTTTTTCCTCAATGGTTTGCAAACGTTCTAAAACAATATCTCGTTCTATCCCCAAAGGGACAATAACTACTTTAATTTTAGAGCCATTGGCTTTTTTTGCCAGATCAGTCACAACCTTAAGCGGTTTATCTAAGCTATGTAACGCCTTATGTTGTTGTGAAAGATTGACTGGAATAAAAATGACATTAGGAGGATGTGCGACTCGTTTGGCCTAATTCGCTGACAAATGTCAGTAAAAACAAAGCCTTAAAGTAAAATTTCTCATCTGGTGTGAAAGGAATTGACATCACCTCCCTAGACA
>JALXAQ010000020.1 GCA_026991885.1 Thiotrichaceae bacterium | reverse complement strand
CGGGTTTGCAACCCTCTGTACTACCCATTGTAGCACGTGTGTAGCCCTGGCCGTAAGGGCCATGATGACTTGACGTCATCCCCACCTTCCTCCGGTTTGTCACCGGCAGTCTCTCTAGAGTTCCCGACCGAATCGCTGGCAACTAGGGACAAGGGTTGCGCTCGTTGCGGGACTTAACCCAACATCTCACGACACGAGCTGACGACAGCCATGCAGCACCTATCTCTCGGTTCCCGAAGGCACCCTCACTTTTCTGCGAGGTTCCAAGGATGTTAAGGCCAGGTAAGGTTCTTCGCGTTGCATCGAATTAAACCACATGCTCCACCGCTTGTGCGGGCCCCCGTCAATTCATTTGAGTTTTAACCTTGCGGCCGTACTCCCCAGGCGGAGAACTTATCGCGTTAGCTACGATACTAAAGGATCAATTTCCTCCAACATCTAGTTCTCATCGTTTAGGGCGTGGACTACCAGGGTATCTAATCCTGTTTGCTCCCCACGCTTTCGTACCTCAGTGTCAGTATCAGTCCAGGAAGCCGCCTTCGCCACTGGTGTTCTTCTTAATATCTACGCATTTCACCGCTACACTAAGAATTCCGCTTCCCTCTACTGTACTCTAGCTCAGCAGTATCGAATGCAATTCCAAGGTTAAGCCTTGGGCTTTCACATCCGACTTACTCAACCACCTACGCACGCTTTACGCCCAGTAATTCCGATTAACGCTCGCACCCTCTGTATTACCGCGGCTGCTGGCACAGAGTTAGCCGGTGCTTCTTCTATTGCTGATGTCAATACTCAGGGGTATTATCCCTAAGCTTTTCTTCCCAATCGAAAGTGCTTTACAACCCGCAGGCCTTCTTCACACACGCGGCATTGCTGGATCAGGCTTTCGCCCATTGTCCAATATTCCATACTGCTGCCTCCCGTAGGAGTCTGGGCCGTATCTCAGTCCCAGTGTGGCTGTTCGTCCTCTCAGACCAGCTACGGATCGTCGCCTTGGTAGGCCATTACCCCACCAACAAGCTAATCCGGCATAGGCTCATCTAATAGCGAGAGCTTTCAAGAAGAGGCCCTCTTTCTCCCGTAGGACTTATGTGGTATTAGCCTGAGTTTCCCCAGGTTGTTCCCCACTACTAGGCAGATTCCTATGCGTTACTCACCCGTCCGCCACTCGTCAGCACCCCGAAGGGCCTGTTACCGTTCGACTTGCATGTATTAGGCATGCCGCCAGCGTTCAATCTGAGCCATGATCAAACTCTTCAGTTTAAAACTTGTTGCAACCATACAATATGTTGCTAATCAGGGCTGATACAAGGTGTACTCAAATGTTTATTGAATGAGGTATCTTGCATCTATTTTCTTTCATTGGTTTTCAACCCAACGACGCAAGTACCCACACAAATTACTTGATCTAATTTTTAAAGAACTTAAACTGCTCCTGTCTGGAATCAGTTTTAACTGCGTTAAATTATAACATCAGTTTTTAATCTGTCAAGCTTTTTTTTGAAGCTTTTTTCATTTTTGCAAAACGCTGCTGCAAAAGTGTGGACACATTATAACGTTTGTTTTTAATCTGTCAAGCTTTTTTTGAAGCTTTTTTTCATTTTTGCAAAATGCTCTAAGCTTTAGGTACGTTGCTGCAAAAGTGTGGACACATTATAACGTTTGTTTTTAATCTGTCAAGCTTTTTTTGAAGCTTTTTTTCATTTTTGCAAAACGCTCTAAGCTTTAGGTACGTTGCTGCAAAAGTGTGGACACATAATAACGTTTGTTTTTAATCTGTCAAGCTTTTTTTGAAGCTTTTTTTCATTTTTGCAAAACGCTCTAAGCTTTAGATACGTTGCTGCAAAAGTGTGGACACATTATAACGTCTGTTTTTAACCGATCAAGCTTTAATCTTGAAATTTAAAGCGTTATTATTCAAATCCGAATACGCTATGCTGAAAAAAATAAATATATTTATATATTTATATTTATAAACTCTAACAACTTGCGAATTTCTATTCTTATTTAAATGATCGTCTTTGCGAAAGCTCTCTAACCGTTGTCAGAGAAGTGTTTGCAACGGAGCGAGACATTATACAGTCTGTTTTTACGATGTCAAGCTTTTTTTGATTTTTTTTAATCTTGCTTTACTAAGTTCACTAACAAAATAAAAGTGAGAGGCTTATCTAGCAAAGGAGAGGCATATTATAATGTGTGTTTTTACAAAATCAAGCATTATTTATTTTTTCTAGTCTGACGTAATGTGCTACCTTCACGACCTGCGCCAAAACTCCGCCGGTCTTTGTTTGCGCTATACTAATTATTTTATCTTAATATTCTTAATATAAATAAATTTTATGATTTCTGAGGCACTCACGACAGTAAGACAAGGTATCGCTGATACGGCACGACAATTTGATCGTACCCCTGAGAGCATACAGTTATTGGCTGTCAGTAAAACATGCCCTGTTGCTGATATCGTCACGGCTTTTAAGAGTGGTCAATATCGTTTTGGGGAAAGTTATTTGCAAGAGGCTATAGCAAAAATCGAGGCTTTACGTGATTATTCTTTAGAATGGTATTTCATAGGTCCATTGCAAAGCAATAAAACGCGCTTGATTGCTGAAAATTTTAATTGGGTTTTGTCTTTAGATAAGCTCAAACATGCTCAACGCTTAAATGTTCAACGACCCGATCATTTACCTTCTTTAAATGTTTGTATTCAAGTTAATATTAGTGAAGAGCCACAAAAATCGGGAGTCCGTTTGTCTGATTTGTCCTCATTAGCGCAGGCGATTGCAGAGCTACCACACTTACGCTTACGTGGTTTGATGACTTTACCTATTCGTCGTGTTGATTTTAATCAACAACGACTCCCTTTTCGTCGCTTACGTGTCGCTTTTGAGCAATTGCAAGCGTCTGGTTTGGCGCTTGATACTTTATCTATGGGTATGACTAATGATATGGTTGCTGCAATTGCAGAAGGTTCAACTTTGGTACGCATAGGAACAGGGATTTTCGGTGAACGTATTAATAAAATTAATGGGTTGTAGTTTATAGTGTCAAAGGTGGATTAGACTGTGCTAATCCACCCTACTTATAGTTATTAGCAAATCTTTTTGATATCTTTCTTAAGTTACTCAAGTCTCTGGCAAATTATGACGACGCCACGCAAGCATCCCTCCTGCGAGTTGAGTCACATCTTGGAATCCATGACGGCGCAATAGTCTCACGGCTGGAATACTGCGATGAGCACTCAGACAAATTGCAACAATTGGTTTGTCCTTTTTGAAAAAAGTAAATTTGTCAATTTTTGAGAGTAATTCTGTGATTGGAATATTTACCGAATCTGTTAGGTGTCCTTTGTGCCATTCTGTCTGGGTGCGGACATCAAGTAATTGGGGACATAAATCCGGGTTATTCATTTTTTCGGCTAGCTCGGTGGCGGAAATTTCAGCTACTTTGCCAAATGGTAACCACCAGAATAATTTACTGATTATTGATTTTGAAGAATCTATAGTAGTCATTGTCGTTTTACTTTTATAATAAGTGGACTATAATCTGAGTTTAAAACCTTATTCCAATTTTTAATCCGTATTGCGGAATTTTACCAAATGAATATTCTCCGTTGATATTCAAGAGTGGAAAAGGTGAAAATTGTACGCCAAGCAATCCCCTATATTCAGTTTCTTCTACATCGTCTAGGGCTACAAGCTCGGTTTTTTCTCTGCCGTTAACTCTGAGCATGGACGCGCCAGCATACGGAGTCAACATCAGAAATCCTTTGCTGATCAGTATATCAAGCGATTGGGTCTCTATTTCAAGCTCATCAATTCCTTGAAGTTGGCTATAACTGGCTCTGACGCTAAGTGCTGGGGTTGCTACTGTACCCTCAAGAATGGCATATTTGGCTTCAAGCCCCCACAGTTTGATATTGCTATCAGGGACTGTAACATACATGGCTCCCAGATCGATGTTAAACGGTAATCCTTTTTGAAGATGCAATCGTGGTGTGGGGATATAGGAGTATGGCTGGCTACCACCAAAAAACTTTTTCCAGTATGCATCACTGTCATTAATGTCGGTTATCATAAGATCAAGGGATACATCAAAACCTGTGACGCCGAGTGGCTCAGCGGGTGCCATAGGGGTGAATAGGAGAGATGTTCCAAATTCGTTGACAAAATCTTTGAATTCGTCTTGGAGAATCCCTGTTGTTAATTCAATATCTTTTGCTGATGTTAATGTGCTTAGCGATGATATTAGCATCATTAGTAATATTTTTGTTTTCATCAATCCTCCATATATATAAATTTTGTCCCAAACCTCTGAGGTTTAGAATTATACATTACTCAAAAATTTTTTTTTAATTGAAGAGCGATTCCCACAATGATCTCTCAAAATATTCCTTCTATCCATCTGTTACCTTCATTGGTAGCTAATCAAATTGCCGCTGGTGAAGTCGTTGAGCGCCCTGCGTCGGTAGTCAAAGAGTTATTGGAAAATAGCTTAGATGCAAAGGCTGAGCAAATTGACATCGATATCGAACAAGGCGGGATTGCTTTAATACGGGTGCGTGATAATGGTTTTGGTATCCGTCATGATGAATTGTTGTTGGCACTTAATCGACATGCTACCAGTAAAATTAGAAATTTGGATGATTTAGATTATATTAATAGTTTGGGGTTTCGCGGTGAAGCCCTTTCTAGTATTGCGTCTATTTCTCGTTTGAGCTTAAGTTCGCGTTTTTATAGTGAGCAAATGGGACATTGTATTCGTTTGGATGGACAAGAAAAACCTAGCGCTTTGGTGCCCACTGCACATCCTGTCGGTACGACTCTAGAAATACGCGATTTATTTTACAATACGCCAGCACGGCGCAAGTTTTTACGCACTGAAAAAACTGAATTTGGTCATGTGCATGAAACGATTAAGCGTCTCGCATTGAGCCGTTTTGATGTCACTTTTAAGCTCACGCATAATCGTAAAACTTTAATGGCTTTAAAGGTGGCTCAGAGTGAAGATGAGCAATTACAACGGGTTGCTATGTTATGTGGCCCTGATTTTGTTGAGCATGTTTTGAATGTTAATGAGGGTGCTGGGGAAATGCAATTGTCTGGTTGGATTACGCAACCGACTTATTCTCGTAGTCAACCAGATATGCAGTATTTTTATGTTAACGGGCGCCTGATCCGTGATAAATTTATTAATCATGCGATACGCCAAGCTTATGAGGATGTGTTATATTCTGGTCGCCATCCGAGTTATGTGTTGTATTTTAAAATTGATCCTAGCGAAGTTGATGTTAATGTACATCCGACTAAGAGTGAAGTACGTTTTTCACAAAGTGGGCAGGTGCATAGTTTTTTAGTAAACACGTTGCAAAATCGCATTGCTCAAACTTTTCCTAGTCAGTTTGAACCCCCTTCTGTTCTCCCGCTTCATAGTCAACAATCTATCCCGTTGCCAACGACGATAGAAACGCCTTTGTCAGAGTCCTATAAAATGGAGCCTTCTTCTGCGTCTGCTATTCATGATACTAGGCAAGCTTATCAAGCGTTACAACCACCAGAAGATATAGAGATTAATGAGCCGCCTATCCCTCCTTTAGGTTATGCTTTAGCCCAATTGCATGGGGTGTATATTTTAGCTGAAAATGCCGATGGTCTTATATTAGTGGATATGCACGCCGCTCATGAGCGGATTACTTATGAGCGGATGAAATCCGCATGGCAAGCGGATAATTTGAGTGCCCAAGTTTTGCTTGTCCCCGTCACTGTATCTGTCAGTGAACGTGAGGCGGATATAGCTGAACAACATGTTGATTTTTTTAATAATTTATGTTTTGAGATAAGTCGAGCAGGGGTAGAAGCCTTAGTTGTACGCCAAGTGCCTAGCCTGTTAGCCGACGCTAATATCTCTATGTTAATCCGCGATGTGTTGGCCGATTTATTACGTTTTGATGTGAGTTCCCGTTTGCAAGAAAATATACAGGAGATTTTGGGCACTTTAGCGTGTCATACGTCAGTGCGTGCTAATCGGCAGTTGAGTTTAAGTGAGATGAATGCTTTGTTGCGCGATATGGAAAAAACTGAGCGTAGCAATCAATGTAATCATGGTCGTCCAACTTGGACTCAATTGAGTTTGAAAGATTTAGATGCCTTGTTTTTGCGGGGGCGTTAAATTGCGTTGATGTTTCGGGAAATCCGCTCCGCTCCATTCCCGAAACAACGAAAAATTTGATGTTTCGGGAATGAGGAACGATTTCCCGAAACCCTACACTTAATCATAAATACTATCTATTCATTCTATGGAAATTTTCGGTCCCATCCCCTCAAGACGCTTAGGACGCAGCCTTGGCATTAATAACATTCCTCCAAAATCTTGTTCTTATCATTGTACCTATTGTCAAGTTGGTCCAACAGAACAAACGGAGTTAGAACGCCGTCACTTTTACGGTGCTGATTATCTCGTTGGATTAGTCAAAGAGCGTGTGGCACAACTGCAAGCCCAGGGTGAAACGATTGATCATCTCTCCTTTGTGCCAGATGGAGAGCCAACATTGGACGCTGATCTGGGTGAGACAATGGATAAATTGCGCAAGTTTGGCATAAAAATTGCTATTATTACTAATGCTAGCCTGATTTGGCGCGAGGATGTACGAGAAACGCTCAAAAAAGCGGATTGGGTATCTCTTAAAGTGGACAGTGTTGATGAAAAAATATGGCGGCGTATCGACATACCACACCGCAGTCTCAATCTCGCGAGCATTTTGGAAGGAATGCTCACATTTGCTAATGAATATACGGGCACTTTGGTGACGGAAACGATGCTTGTTAAAAATCGCAATGTGAGCGAAAAAGCGGCTACAGGGATAGCTGACTTTCTTGAGCGCCTCAAGCCAAAAAAGGCCTATTTTTTAATTCCCACTCGCCCGCCGGCGGTTTCTTCTATCCGTCCACCTAGCGAAGAGGATATCAATCGGGTTTATCAAATTGTCAGTCGCAAAGTGCAAAATGTTGAATATCTGACAGGTTACGAGGGGAATGCCTTCGCCTCTAGTGGTGACGCTGCTAAAGATTTGTTGAGTATCACTGCTGTTCATCCTATGCGTGATGAGGCTGTGCGTGAATTGTTGGCCAAAAATCAGGCTGATTGGGGTATTGTTGAAAATTTGTGCAGTCAGGGTAAAATTATAGAAACTGAATATGAGGGCAATAAATTTTTTATTAGGCGTTTTCAATAATTTGATCCGGGACGTCCAAGATAAATCTTGGACTCCTAACAAAATTTAAAAGGATAAAAATATGCAACAAGCAGATATAGGGCTCATTGGTTTAGCTGTCATGGGTCAAAATTTAGTTCTCAACATGAATGATCATGGTTTTAAAGTTGTTGTTTATAATCGCACGACTCTCAAAATGAATGATTTTTTAAATGGTCCTGCTAAAAATACGGCTATTGTGGGTGCAGATTCCGTTGAAGAATTTGTCGCCGCCCTCAAAAAACCTCGTGCCATTATGCTCATGGTTAAAGCGGGTCCCGTCGTTGATAAATTTATTGATCAACTCGTCCCTTATTTAGAACCGGGTGATGTTATCATCGACGGTGGCAATTCTCAATATACAGACAGCAATCGCCGCAGCAAAGAATTAACCAAAAAAGGTATCCACTTTTTAGGCACGGGTATCTCTGGGGGCGAAGAGGGAGCACGCAATGGTCCTTCTATCATGCCTGGCGGTAATCCAGCAGCATGGGAAGTTGTCAAACCTATTTTACAAGCCATTGCAGCCAAAGTAGATGGTGTGCCCTGCTGTCAATGGGTTGGCGAAAATGGTGCTGGACACTATGTCAAAATGGTACACAACGGCATTGAATATGGCGACATGCAACTCATCTCCGAAGCCTACCAACTCTTACGTGAAGGTTTAGGATTAAGTATTGAGCAGTTACAGGAAGTTTTTGCTCAGTGGAACAAAAACGTTTTGGATTCTTATCTGATTGAAATAACCAGTAAGATTTTAGGTGTCAAAGAGGAAGATGGTGCCCCCCTGTTAGATAAAATTTTGGACACGGCGGGACAAAAAGGTACTGGCAAATGGACAGGTGTTGATGCGCTCGATTTGGGTGTGCCTTTGACATTGATTAGTGAGGCGGTATTTGCTCGTTGTTTATCCACCCGCGTTGATGAACGGTTGAAAGCGGCTAAAATTTTTAAAGCTGATAAAGCAACTTTTGAAGGTGAGATTGAAAGCGCTATCACTGCTATTCACGATGCTCTTTATGCGTCTAAAATTATTTCCTACGCGCAGGGTTATATGTTAATGCGCGAGGCTGCTAACGAATATGGTTGGAATTTGAGCTACGGGGATATTGCCCTGATGTGGCGGGGTGGTTGCATTATTCGCAGTCAATTTTTGGGCAATATCAAGGAAGCTTTTGAGAAAAATCCTGATCTTGAAAATTTGTTGTTAGATGATTTTTTTGCCAGCGAGATTAAACAAGCGGAGAAGGGTTGGCGTAAGGCGGTGAAAATGGGTATTGATTTGGGAATACCAACGCCTGCGTTTTCCTCGGCTTTGGCTTTTTATGATGGTTATCGGAGTGAGCGGCTCCCCGCTAATTTGTTGCAGGCATTGCGGGATTATTTTGGTGCTCATACTTATGAGCGGGTGGATAAACCGAGAGGGATGTTTTTTCATAGTGATTGGACGGGGCATGGGGGTAAGGTTTCGTCTAGTAATTATGAGGTTTAATTTTTTGTTTGGTAGGATGTCCAAGATAAATCTTGGACTCCTATTTTCTGCGTTCAGATAACAATTTTATTGACAATTATTGACATGAGTACGTTGCCGCAGCCTTTCAATAATGTGAATAAGGGAGCCATCAG
>JALXAQ010000019.1 GCA_026991885.1 Thiotrichaceae bacterium | reverse complement strand
ATCATGAAGGTTATGGCAGATAAATTTGGCGTTACGGTTGCCAAAGGTAAAGATGACGTTGATGTTGACGAGGCCATTGCTGCAGGAGATACGTCAAAGGTATTTGATTTCTCGAAAGCCAAGACATTGGTTATGTTCTGTAATGGTATGTGGTGCGGACAGTCCCCCGCCAGTATTCATGCTTTGCTCAAGTTTGGCTACCCTGCAGATAAAATCAAATACTACCGTGGCGGCATGCAAGATTGGAAAATACTGGGTTTAACAACAGTAAAATAACAGCTGCCATATGAAAAAAATGCCGATACATTATCGGCATTTTTTGTGCATTAAAAAGTACAGTAAATCAACGATAACCTATCCCCGTAACATGCTTGTACATTGTTGTCATGTCCTTTGAACTATTACGAATCAGTTTATCCAGGCTCATTATCACAAATTCCAGCAAATTAACCGAAATATAGGAATGCTCAACACACAAACGTTTGTACATCGGACGGGTAATGGCTAATACACGAACACTTTTTTTCTTGCCAGCCCGTAAGCGGATAGAGCGTGGCTGGCGATCAAAAAAGGACATTTCACCGGCAAGGCAACCGGCTTCGATACGCCCAATTTCTAATTCCTTGTCACTATCATCACTCATTAGCCTGATTCTTCCATCCAGCACGAGGTAAAACTCGTCACTGATTTCTCCAATATCGGCAATAATATCATTTGGTTTTGCTTCCAGTAGCTTGGTGAAGCGCACAAAGTTTGCGACTTCATCACGTGTTAGTGCCGCACAAAAGTTAGGGCAAGCCTGGATGAGTTGTTCGACGATTTCTTCAGTCGTGGACGTTGGCATGGTTTTCTCCAAAATAAATCTAGGGGTTATTGGGAAGATTATACGCTTTCGCTATACTGTGTCTTGTCAAAAAACTAATTAATTAGGAAACAGCATGAGTATAAGTAACGAAGACGTAAGCAAAATGATCCAGAAAAGTTTTCCTGATGCAAAAATTACGGTAGATGGCGATGGCTATAAATACGAAACAACCGTAATCAGTGAGGCTTTTGCTGGTTTGAATACACTTAAAAGACATCAGGCGGTGTATGCCGCAGTCAATGAGGCAATTACCTCGGGTGACCTGCATGCCTTGACGATCACGGCCAAAACAGCGGATGAGGCTTAATTAGTTACCATCCAGAGAGTATACCTACTGCGAACGCTCCAGACACGTAATCTTGCAAGCACTACATCCCGTTATTTGAGAACAAGCAAACATTCCAGATGTAGTCGTCACAATATCACGCGGCTGATTTGTTCTCGCTACGGTTTGTTTCTGGACGCGAACTAATTAACCTTTCCATACATCAGTCATGTCAGTCTTTACGCCAGTTAGTGAGCAACAGTTAATCATTTATTTACAGCAATATAATATAGGTGATTTGCGTGCTTTTGAGGGGATTGTAGCCGGTGTTGAAAATAGCAATTTTTTTGTAACAACTGATCAGGGTGAATTCGTTCTTACCCTGTTTGAAGCTCACAGTATTGAGAAATTAGCATTTTATCTAGGGCTAATGGAGTATCTAACGGATGCTGGCATTCCAAGTATTAAGCCAGTGCCTTCAAAGCAAGGTCAGTTATTACTCGAACTTAATGATAGGCCCAGCGCTATTGTTGAGCGTATAGAAGGGGCCAATCCTGTTAAGATCAGTGAACAACATTGCCAGCAAATAGGTGTTATGCTGGCGCGTTTTCATCTTGCAACACAAAATTACCCAAAGAAAATGGAAAATGAATTTGAGCATAGTTGGCAAACACGCTGTGCTCAAAATATGTTAGAAAAATTATCTCTTGCTGACGCAGCACGGTTAAAACATGAGTTGGCCTATCAAACTGATTATCAACAGCAACTTATGGTTTTACCCGGGGGAATTATTCATGGTGATTTATTCAGGGATAACACTTTGTTTATTACCCATGGAAAAAATGTGGAACTATCTGCGATCCTTGATCTCTATACGGCTTGCAATGATGTTTTGCTGATGGATTTAGCGATAGTAGTGAATGACTGGTGCTTTCAGGAAAATGGTGAAATTGATACGCTTTTGGCAGCTGAGCTAATTAGAGCCTATCAAACTATCCGGCCTTTACTGGAAAGCGAAAAAAAATTATTCAACGTGGTACTACGGGCAGCGGCACTACGTTTCTGGATTTTACGGCTTGATCTAAAATATAATCCACGCACTACTTACAATGAGGCATCAGGCAATAGTTATAATCCTGATGAATACCGGCAAAAATTACTAAAACATATAGATTATGCAGACAAAACTATGAGATTATTCTCTGATGGTTAAATCAACACCACATATCCTTGATGCACGGCGTTTGCTCTGCCCGATGCCTGTGATTCGTACACAGGAACTGATTACAACACTTAAAACTGGCGAGCAAATTCAAGTCGAATGTACCGATCCTGGCGTTATTTATGATATTCCGGCATGGGCAAAAGTGCATGGGCACAAAGTGATTGAAACACGTGAAGACGATTATGAATATTTTGTTGTTATTGAGGTAGGCGAAGCAGGCTAACGTTATGACAGAGATTGCACAAACAGATATGGAAACTGTTAACAAAACCGAAAGTGCTGTAGTCACAAAAAATC
>JALXAQ010000018.1 GCA_026991885.1 Thiotrichaceae bacterium | reverse complement strand
TTAGCAGGGATAAGTCAAAACATTAACTACAGGGATTTTTTTTTAGCAGGGATAAATCAAAAAAAGCTGGACTTATCGTCAAATAATTTATTTATGCTATTGATTTAATAAAAAAAATGTTTTGACTTATCCCTGCTTATATATAATCCCTGTAGTTAATGTTTTGATTTATCCCTGCAAAAAAAAAAATCCCTTCCTATTATTTTTGAGAAAACACCCTATGACTGCATACATACTCCGCCGACTTATCCTCATCATTCCCACCCTACTCGGGATAATGGTGATCAACTTCATCATCGTCCAAGCAGCACCCGGCGGTCCCGTAGATCGCCTAATAGCACAAATGGAAGCGCACGGCAGCGTAGAAGCCACCTCCAGAATTGGCGGAGGCGACATGGGAGAAATTACCATGCCCAGTGACGAAACCAGTAGTCAATACCGGGGAGCCCAAGGACTCTCGGAGGATCTGATCAAAGAAATCGAAGCCCTTTACGGTTTTGACAAACCCGCGCACGAACGCTTTTTCCAAATGATGGGCAACTATATCATGTTCGATTTCGGCGAAAGCTTTTACCGTGACGAAACCGTGTTCAACCTCGTGCTAGAAAAAATGCCCGTCTCTATTTCTCTCGGCTTGTGGACTACTTTGCTCGTTTACCTGATTTCCATTCCCTTGGGCATTCTCAAGGCAGTACGAGACGGCACACGCTTCGACGTTTGGAGTAGTGCCCTCGTCGTCATCGGTTATGCCGTTCCCAGCTTTCTCTTTGCCATCTTATTAATTGTACTATTTGCAGGCGGCACCTTTGTAGATTGGTTCCCACTACGGGGATTGGTTTCAGATAACTGGGACCAACTCTCCTGGCTTTCGCGCATTATAGACTACTTTTGGCACATCACTTTGCCCGTCTTGGCAATGGTTATCGGCGGATTTGCCGGATTGACCATGCTCACCAAAAATTCTTTTTTAGACGAAATCAATAAACAATACGTCATGACTGCCCGAGCCAAAGGGCTGACTGAAAGACGGGTGCTTTATTCACACGTTTTTAGAAATGCCATGCTGATCGTCGTTGCAGGCTTTCCCAGTGCCTTTGTCAGCATCCTGTTTACCGGTTCTTTGCTCATCGAAGTTATATTTTCTCTGGACGGACTGGGATTGTTAGGCTATGAAGCGGCACTCAACCGCGATTTTCCCGTCGTATTCGGTACCCTATACTTTTTCACGCTGCTGGGATTACTGTTAAACCTGATAGGTGATCTGATGTACGTGCTGATAGATCCACGCATCGACTTTGAAAGTCGGGAGGTTTAATTTTGAGTCCCTTAAATAAACGCCGCTTATACAATTTTCGCAATAACCGACGCGGTTGGTGGTCCTTGTGGATTTTCCTGATTTTATTCATCATCAGCCTGTTTGCCGAATTCATCGCCAATGACAATCCCCTGTTGATTAATTATAAGGGCAATTTGTATTATCCAACCTTTGTCGTTTATCCAGAAACACAATTTGGTGGAGAATTTCCCACCGAAGCCGACTATCGCGATCCCTACGTGATTGAACTGATAGAAAAAGACGGTTGGATGTTGTGGCCGCTGATTCCCTATAGCTATGACACCATTAACTACGATCTGCCTGTGCCCGCGCCAGCCCCTCCCTCAGCGCAAAATTGGTTGGGCACGGACGATCAGGGCCGTGATGTGGTGGCACGATTGATTTATGGCTTTCGCATCTCGGTGCTGTTTGGTTTGATTCTGACTTTGATTAGTTCCGTTATTGGTGTCGTTGCCGGTGCCGTGCAGGGTTACTTTGGTGGTTTAATCGATCTATTTTTTCAACGCTTTATTGAAATCTGGTCAGGATTGCCGACGCTTTTTTTGTTGATTATTCTCGCCAGCGTGGTAGAGCCGAACTTTTGGTGGTTATTGGGCTTAATGCTGCTATTCAGTTGGACGGCACTGGTGGGCGTGGTGCGTGCCGAATTTCTACGAGCGCGAAATTTTGATTATATTCGTGCCGCTCGCGCACTGGGGGCGGGCCATTTCACTATTATATTCCGCCACACTTTGCCCAATGCGATGGTTGCTACTTTTACTTTTTTACCCTTTATTTTGAGTGGCTCCATCGTCACCCTAACCGCTTTGGACTTTTTGGGGTTTGGACTACCGCCCGGCTCTCCCTCTTTGGGTGAATTATTGGCGCAAGGCAAAAATAACATGGCGGCGCCGTGGCTGGGCATCACTGCTTTTATGGTGCTCGCTATCATGTTGAGCTTATTAGTTTTTATCGGTGAAGCGGCACGCGATGCCTTCGATCCCCGAAAAATATTTGTGGATAATGCCCTCAAGAAAAAAGACCAAAAAATCTCGGACGATAAGGCGGTTGTTAGTGTTCCTTTGGAATCTGTGGGCCAGTTGTTGCAAATACGAAATTTGTCCGTGTCTTTCGGGCGAGTACCGGCAGTGCGACATGTCTCGCTGGATATCCGTGCTGGTGAAATTCTCGCGGTGGTGGGCGAAAGCGGCTCTGGCAAATCCGTGACGGCTTTATCCATTTTGCAATTGTTACCCTATCCACATGCACATCATCCCTCTGGCAGTATCCTATTTCAAGAACAGGAACTAATAGGGGCACCGGCGGCTGTGTTGCACAGTATTCGTGGCGACAGGATTAGCATGATTTTCCAAGAACCCATGACTTCCTTGAATCCGCTACATACCATCCGCAAACAAATCGGCGAAGTGCTTTATTTGCACAAGGGACTATCCGCCCGCGCCGCGCGTCAGCGGATTATTGAGTTGCTCACTCTGGTGGAACTGAAAAATGCGGAAGAACGCTTGGATGCTTTTCCTCATCAACTCTCAGGTGGAGAACGCCAACGGGTGATGATTGCGATGGCTCTGGCAAATGAGCCGGTTTTGCTGATCGCTGATGAACCGACGACGGCGCTGGATGTGACCATTCAAGCGCAAATTTTGAAACTCTTGCAGGATTTGCAAAAACGCTTGCAGATGGCTCTGCTGCTGATCACGCACGATTTAAGCATTGTACGCAAAGTAGCGGACAGGGTGTGTGTGATGCAAAATGGCAAAGTGGTGGAAACGGCCTTGACTGAGCAGTTATTTGCCAATCCCCAACATCCGTATTCGCAACATTTGTTAAATGCGAAACCTGGCGGCCAATATGTTCGCGCTGCTGCCGACGCGCCTGAAGTTTTGAGCGCAGACAATGTGCGTGTCTGGTTTCCCAAAAAGGCTGGCATACTCCAACGTACAGTCGATCATATCAAAGCGGTGGACGGCATATCTCTGCGCCTACGAGCCGGACACACTATCGGCATCGTTGGCGAAAGCGGCTCAGGTAAGACGACTTTGGGATTGGCACTGCTGCGTTTAGTGAGTAGCACCGGCACGATTCGTTTTAAAAACCGCGAAATCCATCAGCTGGGCAGTCGCGCTATGCTACCCCTGCGACGAAATATGCAGATTGTATTCCAGGACCCTTTTAGTAGCCTCAGCCCGCGCATGTCGGTAAGCCAAATCATCGAAGAAGGTCTAAAAATCCACCGCATGGGAGAGGGGGAACGCGAAAAGCGGGTTATTCAGGCACTAGAAGAAGTGAAGTTAGAGCCGGACACGCGCCATCGTTATCCTCACGAACTATCGGGCGGGCAACGTCAACGCATTGCTATTGCCCGCGCTATGGTGCTGGAACCGAGTATTTTGGTGCTGGATGAGCCGACTTCGGCATTGGATCGCTCAGTACAAGCGCAGATCGTGGATTTATTACGCGATTTTCAGCGACGTCATGGCTTAGCCTATTTGTTTATTAGCCATGATTTGACGGTAGTACGTGCGTTAAGCGATGAATTGCTGGTGATGCGTGACGGGCGAGTGGTGGAACAGGGGCCGGCTGAGCAGGTTTTTGAACAGCCTCAAGAAGCATATACTCGTGCGTTAATGGCGGCTGCATTTGATTTGGAGGTGGTTTAGGCTCGTCCAAGATAAATCTTGGACTCCTTTCATAGCCTAATGTTTGTGACTGAGCACTTCTTTGCTGGAGCCTGTTTGCAACCGGCTCCGTAACATTTGTGGGGGGGTTCTATTTGATTGGTAAAGCGTTTATCCTAATACTCGATCAAATCATCACAAAAACTCTTAAAACTCTCGCATCGCTGATCATCACTCATAATGACATCAACAATATCATCAAATGTAATGTGTGAAGTGATGCGCTCAACTTCAGAAAAGTGTTTATCGTACTTTAGTCCAACTAATTTCATTATTTTACTGACTTTTGAGGCTGGATGAAAAAATGTCTTTTCTGCATTGATGGCAGACAAATCATATTCCAATTGTTCTTTAATAAACTCAACTGTTAATCGCTTATCAATTTTGGCAAATAATGTGTACATGCAAAGCCACCACGCTTCTAATTCCATAATCGCAAAATGAAAATGGATTTTTTCAGGCTGGCTCATCAAAGCAATACTATTATTGGCGCCGTCAATAAATTGTTGTATGAGTTTGTCATCAATAACGCCGGGCGATATTTCACAATAGGCTTGCGAATACATATCACGCAACCCAATGATTTTATGATAATCTTGCCTTAATAGCCCTTGTTCTCGTTTTTTAATGGCAGGTAACACGCTGCCATCCCCTTGTGCGTTGATAATCAAAAAGTGGATTTCAGCATGTTCGTTTTTATGAGTATAGGGTACTCTGTCTAAATTTCCGGCTCGTAAACACAAACATTCAAAACTAAACTTAGTTGGTTCAATCAGATAATTAAGTAAATGCCTGACAAATATTTGTTCTCCTTGCCCTTCTACAAAAACAGCCACTTTTTTCATTAGCCACTATTCCTCTTTTAAATAGTAATTCGAGGAGAAAAAGTCAAAGTTACTTAAGCCGGTAAATTTAAAACTATCAAATAGCTTTTTATTATTTAGATAATTATATATCTTAGCCTTTCCAGTAGAACGCTTAATAACTAACCAGTATTTTAAGGGCACAGCATCCATCACAAATTGATCATTAGTAGACATGATCAGTTGCATTTGAGTGCCCGTCACTTTGCTAATCAATAATTCAATCAAAGCAGTGGAACGTGTATAATCTACCCCTTCCCCTATATCATCTATTAAAATACAACTGGGTAAATCCGCAAATATGGAATAGTTAAGCTGAATAAACAGCGAAAGAGCGCGAAACATCCCTGATGACATTTGAGTGTGAGGCGTTATGATATTCAAATCTTTTTCTTTAACCTGGATACCATTAACATTGATAAGTTCGTCATTGTGTTCAATCGGCTCAGTTCCTATCGATATGTCTTCAAGCTCATACCCGATTTTGTGCATATCCTCTATAATGCGTTGCACATAGTCTCTGCCGTAGGCGTCTTTTCCCTTTTTAAATAAGGCAATGACTTGAGTAAAACCCTTCAAATTTAATTCTTTATTTTCTAACTCAACGAGATTATCTTGTCCCATTGCTGTTCCAAACCGAAAATGTCGGGCTGCCTTTCCCCAGCGATACAATATTTCCAAAAAGGGATGTTGAATGGCATCGCGTCTATTTACCACGGCAAGTTCATCAATCGGTGGTTGAAAATCAATAAAGCTCCTTATTACTGCCGCCCATATTGTTCCAGTACCATCCTCACCTCGTTGAAAAAGTTTCTGCTCTCCTCGCTGAAATTCCTCTTTTAGTACCTGATTCTCATTTAAATTCAAACAATAAGTCGTTTCTAAACCTTCATTTTCAAATACAAGCGTGAAATTTCCATTGATATATTTTGGCTTTTTCTCACCCGCCAATAAATGAGTTAATAAGGCAATGAGATTGAGCGTCCTGGTTTTACCACTTGCATTCTTACCAACGATGAGATTAATATTATTCAATGTACAGCCTTCTAATTGCCATTTTCCAGGCGAGCCAGTGTGCTGACTATACTGTATTGATTTCAGTTTCATTGTCCAGTTCCTCACGCGCGTTGTTTGGTCCGGCGTCCACCTTCGGTTTGGACGTCTCTTTAAATTGAAATAATTTTGTCGTGGTACCTTATGTTTTAGAAAGTTCCCACTAGACAAAAATATAGCGGTTAGACTCGCACTCTTACACTCGACGCTCCGCGTCGAACACCTCAGCAAGAACAAAAAACAAACCAATTTTTTTTTTGAATACAGTTTGTTTTTGCAGGACGCAGAGCGTCCAGGCAGGCATGATCGTAGCGAAGCTCCGTTACTGCGTTTCCCACGCAGAGCGTGGGAACGAGAATATAACGAGAATATAACGAGAATAGCTTATTGCGAATTCCATGCCGGTGCGGCACCATTTGCAACTAATTGAGTTAAGGCACGGTTATTGAACAGGCGGGTTTGCGAAGTCTTTAAATTATGTTGATAAATCCTCTGTAAATAGCGTTTTTGTTGACCAGAACGGTAAGCTGTTTGCACATACATGGCTACCATAAAGCTGTTGCCATCCGGTAGCCACTCAATATCCGTAATGCGGCAAACTTTGTAATCCTGATCCCGATCATGACAAAAATCCGTCACACCCAGATCAGGATCATTTGTTGAACTTAAACTCCCTTCTAACTTACTTAAATAAAGTGAGCATAGCCTGGGTTAAATATTGTCGGGTGGGTTTCGCGGAGCGAAGTCAGCTTCGCGGCACCCACCACTCCAAACAAAATACCCAATTTGACTTTGCTCTTCACCTGAGAAAATATAACACATTAATTAATGCAAAGACAATTCAACTTTACAACTAATGTGCTCACTTTACAACCTCACAATTTAGCGGTCACGATCTAATCCTTGTAGCGGCAAAATCGTATCCAAGGTATCAGGATTAAGGACTTCCATTTGGATTGATTTGCCATGAATATGGAAAAAAACCACGGCATTTTGGGTGCTGAAACTTTGTACGTGTTCACTCCAAGGGGCTTGTTCTTGGGCATAGTAGGGGGCACCGGCTGCGCCGTTGTTGATTTGATAAAGTGGGTGGAATTCTTGACGCTTTCTGATGTCTTCTTTGTCCCATCCGTCTGGATAAATGTTGACCTTTTTATCCAGTTTGAGGAAATTGAAATTGTGTTCATCTCCGGTCAAAAAGCCGAACACTTTGTTGCTTTTCATTAATATTTTCAGATATTTGTCCCGCTGTTCTATGATGCCCCGTTGTATTAAGTTTTTACCATCGGCACTGTGTTTGACGACTGCTCTTAGGGTGTTGTCGCCACGATACCACATGTCATCTTTGACATGTCCGCCGTTGGGAAAAACGGGGGTGTGATGTGTGACAAAAATAAAGTCGATGTTGTCATCAGCGTCTAAGGCGGTAACGGTGCTTTCTAACCATTCGAGTTGTTTGTCCATGAGATAGCCGTGGAGATTGCCGCCGGTTTCTGGGTAATATTTTAGCGAGGGTGCATACCAGTAGTCGGAGTTGAGGACTATCATGGCTACGTTATCATAAGTATAATAGAAGACGTTTTCTTTGTAGCTTGGAAAATCCTGTTGATTGGGATTGGGGTCATATTCTGCGCCGTCTTCACTTTGTGGTCCGTTGGTGGGATTCACAAATTGATTGGCAAATATGGCTTCAGCAGATTCTGTTTCATAAGGAAAACGGTCGACCGAGATATGCCCCTTAAAGTTGTGTGTGAGGGCTTCGTGATTGCCCATCGCGGCAATAATTGGCATGTCATGTGCGAAAGGCTCAATGGCTCGTTTCCAATTGCGGTATTCTACTTTGGTTTGTTCTGTACTATTGAGGTAGCCGTTAATCAAGTCTCCGGTGAATTGCATAAAAGCGGCCCCTTTGAATCTGACGAGTGCTCCTATTTTTTTCATCATGTAGGCGTTAGTCCCCTTAATGTTGCGTTCTCCTCCGCCTTGGGCTGAGCGTGAGTCACTGGCGTAGGCGAAAATAAAGGGTTTTCTGCGCCCAGGGGCGGGGGCGGTTTTAAAGGTGTAGTTTTCGCTGTAATGATGTTTGCCACTGTCGGTTTTGACTGTGTAGCTGTATTGGGTATCGGGCAGGAGTCCGGTTAATGTGAATTCGTGATGGGTGGTGGGCTCTTTGAAGGTGTACGTCTGGGAGGGGAGAGTAACAGTCGCTGTCGTTTTTTTCAGGGTTTCAAAAGAAAGGCGGAGAGTGTTATGGAAATGGCCATTTTCCGCGAGATTGATAAATGGACCTTCAATAATTGAGGCGGCGTTAACCTGAAAGGGACCTTTACCCGTAAAGGCCAGTTTGCCGTCATAGAGAATGGTGCCTTTTTTATTCACGACTCGATAACCGAGTGTACCCCGCCCGTTTTTTTTCCAAGCAATCATGTCGTACTTGCCACTGAGATTGTTCAAAATGTCAATGTGGGCAAGCCCCTTTTTGATGTCGGAGGCGCGTTTGTAGAAAACGGGTTGTGGATAGTGCCCATCTTCTGGATTGATAAAGCCGTAATAGAGTTTGCCCTTGAGCTTGCCAAAATTGAATTGAATTCCGGTGTTGGTGCTAATCGGATTGCCTACCAATTGTTTAAGGGTGTATTTTGTCTTGACTGGCTTTGAGAGACCGGTTGCAAATAGAAGACGACCGTTTATTTTAACGATGTTCGGATGCACGGCGGGTATGTCAATGGCGTGGCTGCTGGAAAATGCTAAAAGTAATGTGATAGATAGTGTTGTGGTTTTCATGTTCACTCCTAAGTAATAAATACAGGGATAAATCAAAACTGATCAAGCCAGCAGGGACTTTTTTCTCGTTCCCACGCTCTGCGTGGGAATGCCTGCATCGACGCTCCGCGTCGAACACCCAAATTTTTTTTTATTTTTTCTCGTTCCCACGCTCTGCGTGGGAACGAGAAAAAAT
>JALXAQ010000017.1 GCA_026991885.1 Thiotrichaceae bacterium | reverse complement strand
GTTTTGTATGAGATTCCTTGTAATTTAGCCCACTCACTGAGTTTCATGGGTAGCTATTATACACAATAGGGTATATTTGTCAATAAAAACATTTCCTGTTTTTAACCCCTTTTCAGGCACAACGCGCTGAAAGGCTGGAAATATCAAATCACTTTTGCCAAAACCATCATTGTCTATTTTGGTCTTAATAGACATTGTGGGTAATTTTCCGAGGGCTTCAGTTGTGCTAAACTCAAGCTCTGTGTCGATTTGCAGCGGTTTTTCTCGGTTTTCTACATGCTTAGAAAAATTCTCTTTGAGAACAGTCAACAAAATCAGGGGATTGTTCTCGATTTGCTTAAAAGGGATTTCTATCGTCTCGATTGGGAGAGGATCGCCGCCATTAATACGATGTTGCAAGCTAAAACTGAGACTTTCTGATGCTGCCTGCAAGGGTAGACTCATTGCGGCACTAATGAGTATCGTGGCTATTAATTTTTTCATAACTGATGAAGTTTAAGGTAAAATGACGGTTCAGTGTATATTTTTAATAGTCGATGATCAAGTTTTTTTTGGAGTCCAAGATTTATCTTGGATGAGCCGAACGTCCAAGATAAATCTTGGACTCCATACCTTAATATTTAATTAAAATATGTCCAACACAAAAATTTTATTAGACGAATCTGAGTTACCGACTCATTGGTACAATGTGATTGCCGATTTACCCACGCCACCCGCACCGTATTTGGGGGCAGATGGTCAACCCGTCAGCCCCGAACAATTGGGTGCCATTTTTCCGCCGGGATTGTTAGAGCAGGAAATTTCTACCCAACGCTGGATTAAAATTCCAGAAAAAGTACGTGAAATTTTACGCTTGTGGCGACCATCGCCCCTGTATCGCGCCCGGCGTTTAGAGGCCATCTTGGGGACACCTGCTAAAATTTACTATAAATATGAGGGGGTTAGTCCAGCGGGTTCGCATAAACCCAATTCTGCGGTGGCACAAGCCTATTATAATAAAATCGCCGGTATTAAGCGACTGACCACCGAAACGGGGGCGGGACAATGGGGCTCTGCGATTTCTTTAGCGGGCAATATGTTTGGCTTAGAAGTGCGCGTTTATATGGTCAAAGTGAGCTATGAACAAAAACCGTTTCGCCGTTCAATGATACAAACTTGGGGTGGCGAAGTGTTGCCCAGTCCGACGACTTTGACTGCCGCAGGACGACAAGCTTTAGAAAATGATCCCAATTGTCAAGGATCATTGGGGATTGCGATTTCTGAGGCGGTGGAAGAGGCGGCATCGCGCCAGGATACTAATTATACTTTAGGCTCAGTACTTAATCACGTTTTATTACATCAAACCGTGATTGGCTTGGAAACGCGCAAGCAATTAGAAAAAGTGGGCGATTATCCAGATGTTATTTTTGCGCCCTGTGGCGGGGGCTCCAATGTGGGCGGCATGATGTTTCCATTTTTGGCTGACAAGGCGGCGGGTAAAGAAATTCGTTTGGTTGCCGTTGAGCCGAGTTCTTGTCCGACATTAACACGCGGAGAGTATGCTTATGATTATGGCGATTCAGTCGGATTGACTCCGTTAATCCAAATGTACACTTTGGGGCATGATTTTATGCCACCTGGGATTCATGCGGGGGGATTGCGTTATCACGGCGATTCTGCTTTAGTGTCGCAATTGTACCATGAGGGCGTATTAGAGGCGATAGCTGTGCCACAATTGGCAACCTTTGAAAGTGGAGTGATGTTTTCTAAAGCCGAGGGGATTGTGCCCGCGCCAGAATCCAATCATGCGATACATGCGGCGATTGAAGAGGCTTTACGCTGCAAAGAGCGTGGAGAAGGCAAAACGATTTTATTTACTTTATCTGGTCATGGGCATTTTGATATGGCTTCTTATGATAGATATTTCAGTGGAGAATTAACGGATCAAGCTTATCCTGAGGAGGCTTTACAAGCGGCTTTGCGGAATTTGCCTCAAGTGAAATAAGCCTTATCCTAGCCTAGTACATCCAGTCAATTTAACCTTGACAGATTACTAGGCTTGCTTAAAATGATTAGATTGAAAATCATAAAAAACAAAAGGTGATAACATGGAAACCATTTTTAGAACTTTAGATATTCCGAAAAACCACCAAATCACTTTCACTTTACCTCGTAGTATTCCCATAGGAAAGGCAGAAATGGTATTAGTTATTCATCCCACATTGGTGGCATCTGCCGTTTCCAAAGATGAAGCCTTGCTCAAATTAGCCGGTACACTCAAAAGTTCATCCAACTTTAGTGGTGACTCTGTCCAATTACAAAGAAAAATGAGGCAAGAATGGGATGGATAGTTTTTTATTAGATACCAATGCGGTACTAGAGAATATCAACTGGTATTGGTTTCTCGTGATAATGTGTTTAGTCTATCGCTACTAGGATTACAGGTGATTAACCCTGATAGATAAGTACGCTCAGGGCAACCACAAGGGATTGCCCCTACATACAATATTCGCCTGTAGGGGCAATCCTTTATGGTTGCCCTTTGTGAAATTAAATACTATAGGAACTGATGGATAAAACGATGTCAACACTTGCAAAACTCAAAAACGAACTCCAACAATTAGCCTCACCTAAACAACAACAAATCCTACAACGCTTTTTTAAAACGGGAAAAGGAGAATACGGAGAAGGCGATATTTTTCTGGGTATCAAAGTGCCAGTGCAACGGAAATTGGCCAAAAAATATCAAGCTTTATCACTCACCGATATACAAGCACTATTGCAAAGCAATCTCCATGAATACCGATTCACGGCTCTTATTCTCCTGATCACGCACTACAAAAAAGCTGATAATCATAAAAAATCAAAACTATTCGATTTTTATCTTCACAATACCAAGCATATCATCTCAAGAAATACTATAAAAAAATGCCTCGGGTTATGCTCCGCTATGCGATTGAGAAATTTGATGATGATAAGAGGAAATTTTATCTTAGGAAATTAGTCCAAAGCTAAAGCTTTGGACTCCAAATACTCCGAACATTTCAGTGAAAAAGCGAAGGGAACTATGGTACTTATTGATTGTTTAGCTTTTTGAAAGCTGACCGAATCCACTCTAATTCAACTCGACAAGCTTCGACTTGCCAATCTTTTTTGATAAATAATTCAAAATCCGCGATGGGGCCTTGTTCAAAGCTGGCTTCATCAGGAATTAATGGGAGTGCTTCTTGATAATACTTTCTAGCCGTTTGAGGATCACCCTTTAATAAATAACTGTGTCCTAAATTAAGAGGCCAAGCAAAAACATCGGGTGCCATTTCGTATGCTTTTTGGGTAAAACTTCGCCCTTCCTCAAACTCTCCTTGAGAGATTAATAACCATCCCAAATTGCCGTAAGCATCTGCATTTCCCTGTTCTGCCGCTTTGCGATACCACTTGACGGCTTCCATGTCATTTTCAGTAACCCCTTCGCCATAGGCGTACATCAAGCCTAAGTTGTTTTGTGCGTCAGCAAGTCCCTGTTCTGCCGCTTTGCGATACCACTTGACGGCTTCCATGTCATTTTCAGTAACCCCTTCGCCATAGTCGTACATCAAGCCTAAGTTGTTTTGTGCGTCAACATTTCCCTGTTCCGCCGCTTTGCGATACCACTTGACGGCTTCGGTGTCATTCTCAGGGACGCCATAGCCGTTGTCGTACATCACGCCTAAGTAGAATTGCGCTTTTGCTTTTCCCTGTTCAGCGGCTTTGTGATACCACTTGACAGCTTCGATGTCATTTTCAGTAACCCCTTCGCCATAGTCGTACATCAAGCCTAAGCTATATTGCGCCTTTGCATATCCCTGTTCAGCCGCTTTGCGATACCACTTGACGGCTTCCATGTCATTCACAGGGACACCATAGCCATTGTCGTACATCAAGCCTAAGTTGGATTGCGCTATCGCAAGTCCCTGTTCAGCGGCTTTACGAAACCACTTGACGGCTTCGGTGTCATTTTCAGGGACACCATAGCCGTTGTCGTACATCACGCCTAAGTTGTTTTGTGCGTCAGCAAGTCCCTGTTCAGCGGCTTTACGAAACCACTTGACGGCTTCGGTGTCATTTTCAGGGACACCATAGCCGTTGTCGTACATCACGCCTAAGTTGTTTTGTGCGTCAGCAAGTCCCTGTTCAGCGGCTTTACGAAACCACTTGACGGCTTCGGTGTCATTCTCAGGAACGCCATAGCCGTTATCGTACATCACGCCTAACTTGTTTTGTGCATCAGCAAGTCCCTGTTCAGCGGCTTTACGAAACCATTTGACGGCTTCTATGTCATTTTCAGGGACACCATAGCCGTTGTCGTACATGAAGCCTAAGTAGAATTGCGCCTTTGCATGTCCCTGTTCAGCGGCTTTGTGATACCACTTGACAGCTTCGATGTCATTTTCAGTAACCCCTTCGCCATAGTCGTACATCAAGCCTAAGTTATATTGCGCCTTTGCATATCCCTGTTCAGCGGCTTTGCGATACCACTTGACGGCTTCGATGTCATTTTCAGGAACGCCATAGCCGTTGTCGTACATGAAGCCTAAGTAGAATTGCGCCTTTGCATGTCCCTGTTCAGCGGCTTTGTGATACCACTTGACGGCTTCGATGTCATTTTCAGTAACCCCTTCGCCATAGTCGTACATCAAGCCTAAGCTATATTGCGCCTTTGCATGTCCCTGTTCTGCCGCTTTGCGATACCACTTGACGGCTTCGGTGTCATTCACAGGAACGCCATAGCCATTGTCGTACATAAAGCCTAAGTTGGATTGCGCTATCGCAAGTCCCTGTTCAGCAGCTTTACGAAACCACTTGAAGGCTTCGATGTTATTTCCAGGGCCGTTGTAGTACATCACGCCTAAGTTGTTTTGTGCGTCAGCATGTCCCTGTTCCGCAGCTTTGCGATACCAGTTGACCGCCTCGTTGTCATTCTCATAAACGCCATAGCCGTTCTCGTACATCACGCCTAACTTGTTTTGTGCATCAGCAAGTCCCTGTTCCGCCGCTTTGTGATACCACTTGACGGCTTCTATGTCATTTTCAGGAACGCCATAGCCGTTGTCGTACATCACGCCTAAGTAGAATTGCGCCTTTGCATGTCCCTGTTCAGCCGCTTTGCGATACCACTTGACGGCTTCCATGTCATTTTCAGTAACCCCTTCGCCATAGTCGTACATCAAGCCTAAGCTATATTGCGCCTTTGCATGTCCCTGTTCTGCCGCTTTGCGATACCACTTGACGGCTTCCATGTCATTCTTAGGGACACCATAGCCGTTCTCGTACATCACGCCTAAGTTGTTTTGTGCTATCGTATGTCCCTGTTCAGCGGCTTTGCGAAACCAGTTGACGGCTTCGATGTCATTCTTAGGGACTCCATAGCCCATGACGTACATGTAGCCTAAGTTGGATTGCGCCATCGCCTCTCCCTGTTCTGCCGCTTTGCGATACCATTTGACGGCTTCGCTGTCATTTTCAGGGACACCATGCCCATTGTCGTACATCAAAGCTAGGCCGTATTGCGCCATCGCTTCTCCCTGTTCTGCCGCTTTGCGATACCATTTGACAGCTTCAATGTCACTTTCAGGGACACCATGGCCATTGTCGTACATCAAAGCTAAGCTGTATTGCGCCATCGCTTCTCCCTGTTCTGCCGCTTTGCGATACCATTTGAGAGCCATGGAGTCATTCTTGAACGGCCACCTATACTGGTACATCAGCCCTAAATTGAATTGCGCCATTGCATCTCCCTCTTCAATGGCTTGATGATACCACTTAACGAAATCGGACTCATTTTCAGTGAGTCCATAGCTGTTCTCGTACATATTACTTATGTTGATTTGCGCCTGTGCATGTCCCTGTTCAGCGGCTTTGCGATACAACATGAGGGCTTCTTGGTCATTCTCAGGGACACCATAGCTGCCGTTGTCGTATATTTTGCCTAAACTGAATTGCGCCTCTGCCAATCCCAGTTCAGCGGCCCACTTGACAACTTTGGGCTCAGTGGCGCTATAGTACATCTGGCTTAATTTGAATAGTGCCTTTGCCACTCCCTGTTCAGCAGCTTTGCGATACCATTTGAGGGCTTCTTGGTCATTCTCAGGGACACCATGCCCATTGTCGTACATCACGCCTAAGTTGAATTGCGCCTTTGCATGTCCCCGTTCAGCGGCTTTGCGATACCACTTGACGGCTTTTTTGTCATTCTCAGGGACGCCATAGCCATTGTCGTATATCAAACCTAAGCCGTATAGTTCCATCAAGTCCAGTACACATTCCTTTGTCAATATAAAATCGGTCTTGCTATCGACAATCGCCAAAGCGGCGTTTGTTAAGATGATCAAGCTAACAAGTACAATTAATTGATTTTTCAACATTGAAGACTCCTTGTTATAAATTATCAGTTATCAGTTCTTTAAAGCAAACCTCTGAGGTTTAAAACGAGAAACATAAATAGGATTTTTTTAATCGCGTTTCAATTCAGAATTGCTATTATATCACTGATGTTACGCACTCACCTTCCAAAAACGACAAACAAAAGTCAAAAGCAGACCTGGCAGGTTAAAACAAAACCTGCCAGGTCAAAATCAAAGTCAAATACAAAAAATTTAAGGAAGTCTATATTTAGCCCAACGCCGCTCGCCTTCACGCACCAACACTCCTTCACGATTCATTTTTTTCAATAAATAAGAAGCCCGCTGAAAATCTGAAGCCAATAAGTGTCGGCACTGAGTATTGTTGATACTACCATGTATGCGTACATAAAGTATAATTTTGGCTTCATCACTCTTGACAACTGTGTCAACCGATTGAAAGGCTTCAAACGCTGAGACTGGCTGAGTTTGCGGTGAGGTAGGGCGGGGCGATTTAAAATCAACAAAATATAAATCATCTCGCTCAATTGGTTTGCCACCACTACGGAGCAGGGCATGTTCAATCATGTTTTTTAATTCCCGTACATTGCCAGAAAAGTGATAATTTTCCAGTGCCGCTAGGGCGGCGGGTGTCAACACCGTTTTCTTTTGTCCCATCTCCAGCGCGAACCGGGATAGAAAATGCTCCGCCAATAGCACAATATCCTTTTTACGCTCGCGCAACGGTGGAACAGTGACGATATAAGTGGCTAAGCGGAAATAGAGATCTTGACGAAATTCATCAGCAGCTACTTTGGCTTGCAAATCAGTATTAGTCGCGGCGATAATGCGGACATCCACCGCTTTGCTCTCATTACTGCCTAATGGTGTTATTTGACCATCTTCCAAGCTACGCAGGAGTTTGACTTGTAAGGAGAGTGGCATATCACCTATTTCATCAAGAAATAGGGTACCGCCTTGAGCCACTTCAAAATGACCCTTGTGGTTGTTCAGTGCGCCAGTAAACGAGCCGCGCATATGCCCAAAAAAAATAGAATCGGCTAATTCTGCCGGAATGGCAGAGCAATTGACGGGAATAAAGGGGCGCTTGGCTCGAACTCCACCAAAGTGAATGGCACGGGCAACCAATTCTTTGCCACTGCCGCTTTCTCCTAAAATCAGGACACTGGTTTTTTCCGCTTGTAAACAGCGAATATCCTTTAGAATCGTTTTGATGGTTTGACTCTGACCGATAAAGGCAGCAATCCCCCAGTGTTCAGCTTCCTGCTGAGAAAGAGCGGAAAGTTGAGCATCTATAGTTTGCAAAGCGTCTTCCGCTTGTTCGCGACGATTTATTTCTTGTTTGAGTGTTCGGTTAGCTAGAATTAAGGCCGCATTTTTTTGGGCTAACTCAAGCTTTTGGTGGTAATGGGTGAGATGGGTATTGAGCCGCACCAACACTTCTTCATATTGAAAGGGTTTGGTAATATAATCGACGCCGCCCACTTCAAAACCGGTAATTTTATCAATCTGCTCCCTCAGTGCGGTTATAAAAATGATGGGTATGTCCAGAAAGGCAGGCAGTTGTTTCAGACGGCGGCAAGTTTCAAAGCCATCCATCCCTGCCATCATAACATCCAGAAGAATAATATCTGGCAAATTTTTCTTTGCGAATTCAAGGGCGTCTTCACCATTGGACACCACTGAAACGTTAAATCCAGTCTTTTCTAGTTGATCAATTAAAACTTCTAAATTTTCTGGTGTATCATCGACTATGAGGACACTTGTTGGTTTTGAGTTCATTATTATATATTTTAATGCTTGAGAAAATAGGAGTCCAAGATAAGACAAAATGCAATTAACAATCACCCATTCCCCCGCCACTGATTTAGGGTTTTTACTGCATAAGCACCCCGATCAGGTCCAATCCTTTGAATTATCTTTTGGACGAGCGCATGTTTTCTATCCATGACTAAACGATATTTAAAATATCAATACACTTTAGCAGTGATGAGCCAGATGTCTCCCCGCATATTATTGAGGAAAAAATCAGTCTGAATGAACAACGGCTTGACATTGTGATCGCAGCGTTGAAAAATAGTCAGGCAAAACGTATCCTTGATTGTTGGCGTGGATATTAGCAGCCGCACCTTGAAAATCGCTCAAAAGCGGTTATCCACTCAAGCTATTCTAATAAGTAACTATAGCCGATAAAAAAAATCATTTCACGTCCAAGATAAATCTTGAACTCCTTAACTGGATAAATTAAATTAATTTTATGACTCAATTTCAATTATTTAAAACTCGCCGCTTTTTACCCTTGTTTTGGACACAGTTCTTAGGGGCATTTAATGATAATGTCTATAAAAATGCACTTGTCATTCTGATTATCTTTCAAGGGAGTACGCTATATGGTATTGACACCAATATCATTGTAACTTTAAGTGCTGGGATTTTCATTTTGCCCTTTTTTTTATTTTCCGCGACGGCTGGGCAAATGGCTGATAAGTATGAAAAAGGGATGCTGATTCGGCGCGTTAAAATCCTCGAAATTGTCATCATGTCTTTTGCCATCATCGGCTTCTATTTAGAAAATATAGTCATGTTGATTGCCTTATTATTTTTAATGGGGGCACAATCGACCTTATTTGGTCCACTCAAATACAGCATATTGCCACAACATTTATCAGAACAAGAATTGACAGGTGGTAATGGTATGATAGCAATGGGTACTTTTTTAGCGATTTTGCTCGGTACCATTTTGGGGGGCGTGTTAGTCGGCATAGAACAATATGGACCTTTTATTATTGCAGGTTTTGTTATAATGCTAGCCGTGTTGGGATTTTATGCCAGCCAGTTTATTCCTATCGCACAAGCCCCTGATCCCTCACTCAAAATAAATTGGAATTTCGCCAGTCAAACGTTCAAAATTATGCAATACGCCCTAGAAAATCGCAGTGTTTTTATTGGCGTTGTTGCAATATCCTGGTTTTGGTTCATGGGCGCAACATACTTATCGCAAGTGCCAGCCTACAGTCAATCTATTCTTGGCGGTAACAATGAAGTGGTGACTTTGTTACTGACGATGTTTTCTCTCGGTATCGGGCTCGGGGCTGTCATGTGTGAAAAAATGTCAAAGGGGCGTATTGAATTAGGATTGGTGCCTTTAGGGGCGATTGGTCTCAGTTTATTTTCTATTGATATTTATTTTGCCAGTCAACATTTTGTAGCCCGACCTGCCGGAGAGTTGAACAATGCCATAGAATTTTTAGACATTTCAGGCAGTTGGCGAGTATTGTTCGATTTAGCCTTGATTGGCTTATTTGGTGGCTTTTACACTGTGCCCTTAAGTGCGATGATACAAAAACGCAGTAACCCTCAACACCGCGCCCGAGTGATTGCTGCAAATAATATCCTTAATGCCTTGTTTATGGTGTTATCGGCACTTGGCACGGTGGGAATGCTACAGGCTGGCTTTAGTATTGCCCAGATTTTTCTGAGTTTAGGGCTATTAAATGCAGTGATAGTGGGTATTTTATTTATGTTATTACCCGAATTTTTGCAACGATTTGCAGCATGGTTGCGTTACAGGAGTTTATAAAAAAAATGTCAAACTTGGCACCCTTTCCTAATCTGCGTATGCGTAGAATGCGCCGTGATGAGTTTTCCCGTCGCTTGATGCGCGAAAATATTTTAAGCGTCGATGATTTGATTTATCCCCTATTTATAGTAGAAGGCGAAAAACAGCGCGTTGCCATTGCCTCTATGCCCGATCAATGCCGCCTCAGTATTGACGAATTGCTCAAAGAAGCGGCAGAATTGGTCAAATTAGGCATACCTGCCATCGCACTTTTTCCCGTCGTGCCCACTGAAAAAAAATCATTGGATGCGAGTGAAGCTTATAATCCTGACGGTTTAGCGCAACGGGCAGTGCGAGCCCTTAAAGCGGCATTGCCAGAGTTAGGCATCATAACTGATGTGGCATTAGATCCATTTACCACGCATGGACAAGATGGTTTAATAGATGAGAGTGGCTATGTGATGAATGATGAAACGGTTGCCGTTTTGGTAAAACAAGCCCTTTCTCATGCAGAAGCGGGGGCTGAAGTTGTCGCACCCTCTGATATGATGGATGGACGTATTGGTAATATTCGTCAAGCCCTTGAAGAGCAAGGCTTTAAACAGACGCGAATTTTAGCCTATTCTGCCAAATATGCCTCTAGTTTTTATGGACCATTTCGTGATGCGGTTGGCTCAGCAGGTGCATTAGGCGGCGGTAACAAATATAGTTATCAAATGGATCCTGCCAATAGCGATGAAGCTTTGCGTGAAGTGGCTTTAGATTTGCAAGAGGGGGCAGATATGGTCATGATTAAACCAGGTATGCCTTATTTAGATATTGTGCAACGAGTTAAAACGGCATTTGGTGCGCCGACTTTTGTCTATCAAGTCAGCGGAGAATACGCTATGTTGATGGCAGCCGCCCAAAATGGCTGGTTAGATGAAAAGGCTGTGATGATGGAGTCGTTATTGGCTATTAAACGGGCTGGTGCGGATGGCATTTTGACTTATTTTTCTAAAAAGGCGGCAAAACTATTTATGTAGTGATAACCTTCCATCGGCTCAATCTAACCGTATGTCGGTCGCATTTAACTGATCAAATTCTATCAGTATTAGTATTTCCGTACAGTTTATTAAAACTTAACGGAGAATACTAATGAAAAACCTTTTTACCAATAAATTAACCTTATTTTTTATTTTCTGCCTAATCGCACAACCGCTGTACGCGAAGAGAATCCGATGTTGGACCAACGATGACGGTGTTTTTGCATGTGCTAACTATGTACCACAACAATATTCTCAACTGGGATTCACCGAATATGATGGTTCGGCTCGCAAAATAAAAGAGGTGAATCCTGCGCCAAGCCCAGAAGAAATTGCTGAACGAGAAAGGCAAGAAGAACAGGAACGCCGAGCTCAAGAACAACTTAAGAAAGATCATGCTTTCCTAGATAGTTTTTCTAACGAAGGCGATATTGAAACGGCCCGTAAGGCTGGACTGACAGCGATAGATGGCGATATCCGATTCTTGGAAACCAAGATCGAAGGTTTGAAACGCAACGTCAAAGCCATGGAAAATAGTTATGAACGAAGCAAAGCACTGAATGTATCAAAACGCCAATTGAGAACCATTCAAAAAAATATTGATAACGTGAATAAGCGTATCAAAAATACTGAGGATACGCTACAATTGATGCAAATTAAACGGAATAAGACTAACAAGGAATATGATGGTTATTTACAACGCTATAGGGATATCAAACGTAGGCAGAGAGGGCGATAGCACCAAAGATCAACCACTAGTGCAGGAGGGCGGAAATATCCATACCACTTAAAACCCTTGAATCGCGGATTTGACGGATGACACGGATTACGCTGATTTAAAGTCAAAGTCAAAAGACTAATGAGTGTTTTCAGGTTTTTAATCCGTGTCATCCGTGTCATCCGTCAAATCCGCGATTCAAGGTTTTTTAGTGGCCTGAAGATTTCCGCCCTCCTGCACTAGGGTGTTGCCCCTACAAAGCGTCGTATTGGATTCTGTAGGGGCAATCCTTTATGGTTGCCCTATTTCCTCTGAGTAAACTGAGCTAATATTTCTTCACGAGAAAATTTCAACAGTATGCCTGATAATTCACTTGGCGAGTGTTTAATCAAAGGATTAACCACTTGCAATAGCGCATGATCAAGCTGACCAAATCTGTGTTCGAGCAAGCTTTCAACAAAATCACGTCGCTCATCTAAATGGCCTTGTTGATCTCCCTGTTGGTTGCCTTGTTGTAATCCTTGTTGTAATCCTTGTTGTAAACCTTGTTGTATGCCTTCTAGCAATGTTTTTTCCCGCCATTGTTGATACGCCCGATTTATGTTCATAAACAACTCCTGTTCTTCTTCATTAGGACTTACGCACTCAATATAATAAGTTATTGATTTACCCTAATAATGAGTACAACGGATTAGCGGAATAAACGGATTTCAAAAAAAAAAATATAATACGGCTGGTGAGCTTGTCGAACCATGAATTTATTATATTTAATCCGTTTATTCCGTTAATCCGTTGTACTCAGTGCGTAAGTCCTATTCATTTAAATTCCACCGGTTTTACGTTTGGCTTTGCGTTGTAGCTCGCCATAAAGTGAAAACAGTTTAAGGAGACAATCACGTATTTCATTTTTTTTTTTGCAAATTGATCGTGGGTTTGTCTCGTCATAAAATTGATTCCTTATTTCCCAATACAAAAGCTTGAAAAAATCTGCCCAAGCAAATCATCAGCACTAAATTCTCCCGTAATTTCACCCAAAGCATCTTGGGCTTGGCGTAATTCTTCCGCTAATAATTCAGTCGCCTGGGCATGATTTAAAGCTATCGTCAAAGCCATTTTGGCACGCTGTAAAGCATCAAGATGTCGGCGGCGTGCCATAAAACTGCCTTCGCTACTCGTTTGCAACCCCATCTTTTCCTTTAAATAGGCTCTTAATAGCTCAATACCCGCCCCCGTTTTTGCAGACAGATATAACACCCCCTCCTCACTGATACCGACATTATGCCCACTCAAATCAATTTTATTGCGAATAATCAAAGGTGATTGCTCTATTTCAGCCAACAGGCTCGCCTGTGCCTTATCATCGGGATGGCGATCATCTAATAACAGTATGACCAAATCGGCTTCCTTCAGAGCAAGTTGAGTACGGCGAATCCCTTCCAGTTCAACAGGATCATCCGTTTCACGCAAACCCGCCGTATCTGTAATATGCAGCGGCATACCATCAAGCTGAATTTGATCGCGCACCACATCGCGGGTTGTACCCGGTATCGGCGTGACAATCGCAGTCTCTCTACCCGCTAAAGAATTGAGCAAGCTCGATTTTCCAACATTCGGCTCACCAACCAACACAATTCGCATACCTTCTTTGAGTAAATAGCCTTGTTGTGCCTTATCCAGTATATTATCGAGATCGCCAATAAGCTTTTTTATTTTTTCAAAAACTTGACCATCAGCTAAGAGATCAACTTCTTCATCGACAAAATCAATGCCCGCTTCTATATAACTACGCAACCAAATTAATTGATCGACTAAAGCATGAATTTGGCTTGAAAATTCGCCTTGCAAAGAGCGCAAAGCGCAACGTGCCGCTTGTGTTGATGCACTGTCGATGAGATCAGCAATAGCTTCAGCTTGGGCTAAATCCATTTTGCCATTTAAAAAGGCGCGTTCTGAAAATTCACCCGGATGAGCAAGGCGTGCTCCTAATTTGAGGGTGCTATTCAGTAACAAATCCATCACGATGGGACCACCGTGCCCTTGTAGCTCTAAAACCTCTTCACCCGTAAATGAATGGGGAGCGGGAAAATAGAGGGCAATACCTTGATCTAATAATTCTCCTTTCTTATCGACAAAATCAGTGAAAATGGCCATGCGGGGTTGTGGCAAGTGCCCTAACATTGTTTGAGCGATTTCAGGGACACGGGGACCCGATATTCGGATGACTCCAATGCCTCCACGTCCGACGGGAGTTGCTAAAGCCGCGATTGTGTCTGTCATTATTTTAGCGACGCTCCAACACTATAAAACTATATGGATAAGCATTTTTCGCATCCGCCTGACAATCCAACCTCTCAAGCACTCGCCACTGAACTAGCTCATAATCGGGAAAATAAGTATCCCCTACAAATGTCGCATGAATCTGAGTGAGATACATACGTTCCACCTTCTCCAACAGCATTTCATAAACGCTTGCCCCCCCTATCACCACACATTCCTCATAATCTTGACTAAAAACCAAGACATCTTGAAGGCAGTGCAAAACTTCACAACCGGCAAGACTCAAATTTCTATCATGACTCAACACGACATTCAAGCGCCCGGGCAAAGGGCGGCCAATTGAAAGATAAGTCTTGTGCCCCATAATAATGGGCTTTCCCATTGTCACAGCGCGAAAATGTTTCAAATCCGCCGGCAAATGCCAAAGTAAGGCATTATTATTACCTATTAACCTATTCTTATCCATTGCAACACAAAGAGTGAGCATTTTCCAATTCCTCTAAGGCAACTCGCAAATAATAATATACCAGTCAGGGCAACCATAAAGGATTGCCCCTACGGTAATCATGGGCTTGTAGGGGCAATCCCTTGTGGTTGCCCCTCGTATATTGTTATTTGCGAGTTGCCTAACTAACTACTTAGAATAAAATTTTTCTTGATTCTCGTCCCGCGTTTTACAAGCAATGCACTGCGTTGCTGTCGGTCTAACTTCCAAGCGACGGAGACCAATTTCAGCCCCACAAGACACACAAAAACCATACTTTCCATCACCAATATTTTTGATGATATTATCAATTTTATTAATTAACTTACGCTCCCGATCCATCGTGCGTAACTCTAGCGCAAACTCAGTCTCCTGCGAAGCCTGATCATTAGGATCAGAAAAAACAGAGCCCTCATCTTGCAAATGACGCACAGTTCGCTCCACCTCAACTATCAAATTGTTTTTCCACTCCAACAAAATATCTCGAAAATGTTCAAGCTGTCTGTCAGACATATACGCCTCTTCCTGACCGACTTGGTAAGGAGTGAAAGTGGCTCTCATTGCTTAATCTCCTTTCATCAACGAAAATAAACGCGCATCTATACCAGAAATCCATCAAACACGCAAGTGAAAGGAACTTATGAATATGAAAATTTGGTACATTTTTTTTATTATCTTGACTGCCTGTACGCAGCCACCCCCACCCGCTGCCAGAAAACCCACAATTCATCTGGTAAAAACCACAATCGCTTCTCCACAGCCTTTAAGCACAAGAGCAGTCTACACAGGCAACATACGCGCACGGCGCATCGCACGGATATTCACCCAAGAAAGCGGCCACATTACACACTTACCTTATTACGAAGGCGACACAATAAAAGCAAATACTTTGCTCGTGCAATTAGACGATACCCTATTAAAAGCAGAACTCAACAAAGCTATCGCCACTTACAAATACGCTGCTATCAATGTACAACGCTACCAAAAATTAGCCAAAAAGAAAATCATATCAGCCGACGAATTAGCACGCGCCCAAACCGAGCTAGAAATTGCTTTGGCAGAAAAACAAATCTTGCAGACTCGTCTCAGTTATACCAAAATCACAGCCCCCTTTAGTGGCATCATCACCGCCCGTTTAGCAGAACCGGGAGATGTCATCAATACAAATACTCAGATTTTAACAATAATAGCACCCAATTCATTAATAATAGAGGTAAACATATCAGCGCGATTATTATCACAACTCCAAATAGGGAATACTGCCTCAGTGCGAATTGACGCATTAGGCACAAAAACTTTCAAGGGTAAAATCTCACGCATTCATCCCACGATTAATCCACAGACTCGTTTAGGCAAAATAGAAATCACTTTGCAGCCTTTGCCAAAAGGAGCACAAGTAGGACAATTTTGCCGCGTGACCATATCGAATCCAATTTCGCCACGAATCACTTTACCCTACACGGCTTTACGCCGCTCAGATGAGGGAGAATATGTATTTATCGTGGATGCTGACAATAAAGCGCAACGACAAACAGTACGCAGTGGGCAACGCTTTGCTGATAGAATAGAAATCATAGAAGGGGTTGAAAAAGGACAAATTATTGTTATAAAAGGATTTTTAGGATTGCAGGGGGGGGAAATTGTGCAATCTCAATAAAATTGACCCCGGAGTCCAAGATTTATCTTGGACTTATCCCTGTTAAAAATTGCTAGCACATCGTCAAGGTTGTTTTTATGGGTAATGTAGGGTGCGTCCTACGCACCTTTGTCGCGTCATTGGTGCGTAGGACGCACCCTACCCATCAATTTTACATTGACAGAGTACTAGTGCAGGAGGGCGGAAATATCCAGACCACTTAAAACCCTTGAATCACGGATTAAACCGATTACACTGATTACGCTGATTTAAAATCAAAGTCAAAAGACAAAAGATTAGATAATGAGTGTTTTTAGGTTTTTAATTCGTGTCATCCGCGTCATCCGTTTAATCCGTGATTCAAGGGTTTTTAGTGGCCTGCAGTAGGGTAATTAAAAAAATAAAGGGGGTGTAACGTGACATCTGCTTGTTCTCCTTTTATTTAGTACAAGGGATTGGGGACGGATTTAAAATCAAAACCCTTGAATCGCTGATTTTACGGATGACACAGATTACGCTGATTTAAAGTCAAAGTCAAAAGATTAGATAATGAGTGTTTTTAGGTTTTTAATCCGTGTCATCCGCGTCATCCGTTTAATCCGTGATTCAAGGTTTTTTTTTCTATATTTATCTTGGACGCCTATTCTATTTCAAAATCTCCGGAAATGGGCGATCAAATAATTTAATATAAGCTTTTTTTGCCAACCGCCCTAATTCATCATCTTCTAATTTGTTCAGCGTTTTATAAGCCATAAATAATTCAAGCGGATTTTTCGCCAAACGCGGTGTGAATTGTTCTGTTGTATAGCTCTCTATTAACGCCATTAAAATGAGAGATGAGGCATAATATTCTGGTCTATTTTCTAACAGTATATTGACTGAAAAGAAAAAAAGTTGTGTGATTTGGATGGCGCGGGTTTTATCTCCATAATAAAGTCCGACGAGATACGCACCCACTTCTTCCAGTGTATCATTTTTCAGTTCATTATTTCCAAGTACCGTCGAAACCCAAGCAGCCTCTTGCCAATCTGTTTTGGAAATTTGGTGGTAGGATTCATGATAAGCCACGCTTTTTATAATCAAATCTTCAATCGTTTCAATGGCTGATAAATCAGCAGGCATTTCATTTTTTTTATCCTTTTCTAAGACATTGCTCAGCGCATCTATCCCTGAATGAATCCAATCCCCGCCGCCGATTCCCTGATCAACTTGCATCAGGGTGTGACGTAGCCTAGATGGGGTATCCTTGTCGCGTAGCAGGGCTTTGGCGATGTTTTTAAGTGTTATCACCTGTTCATCTTGATAAATGCTTCTCAGCGTTTTTTGGTAAACATTCGCCACTTCATCTTCAACTCTATACTTTCTTTTGAACCATAAAGGCACAATCTGGTATCTGCCTCTATAGACTAGAGCGGGTATAATACTATCAATGGCATAGTCTCTGGTGCTATTTAAGAGCACGATAGAGCCCAATCCTTTGTGGTAGGTGAGTCCAAGGGCGAGTTCTGATATGGGCACGGTATCAAGACGGTATCCGTGATAAACGGGTAATGTTTCTGTTTCGTATTGAAATTGTTCTGCTTGCTTTATTTTGTAAGTAATAACCAGGGTGGTTTTACATTGTTTGAGTGGCTGATTAGCAGAAAACAGTCCTTTTAGCAGCCATTCTAATTCCAAAGGAATATCTACAAATGATAGGCAATCAGCATTAAAGGTTTTGGGAACGATATAGTAGGGCAATCCGTGTGCATCCAATTTTTGATTGATCTTTGTAAATGCCACAAAAATGTCTTCTGCCGTTTTATTGTCATCTGTCAACATTGACAATGCTAAATTAAATTGAGTACGCAAATAGTCTGGCAAGGCTGAGAGGATTTTTTGTTTTTCGATTTCGGCAAGCCGATCAATTTTCTCCACCATTTCGGTTTGTTGTAGTTGCTTGTGACCAATATTTTGGTGGAGTAAGTCCGAATATTGTATTAGGTGCTGAGATAATGCTTTTTCAAGCTTTTGTGTTTCATACTGTTTTTTGACCATCCCTGCCCCTGTGAGAAGGCAGATAAGTAATAATGGGTAGATGATAATGGAACGGAAACCCCCTATCCAAATTGTGTCACCTGATAGGCGCGTTTTGAGTTGTTGTAAAAATGCCTCTTGGGGAATTGGAAAAACGCTGTTTAGGCGAAAATAGGCCAAGGTTTCTGTTTTTCGTTTGAGATAACGCATGGCTAAGGGATATTTTAGCAAAAAAGGCCAGCCACGATAGTTTGAGGGTTTTTCAAAGGGATCGGGCTGCATTGGGTGTGGACCATGTTCATCGAGGGTGCTTAGTATGATTTTGTCAAGAAATTTTAACATTTGGATTTCCTATTTTAATTTGAACAACCCCTTGAATCGCGGATTTTACGGATGACACGGATTACGCGGATTAAAAACCTAAAAACACTCATTATCTGATCTTTTGACTTTGATTTTAAATCCGTGTCATCCGTGTCATCCGTAAAATCCGCGATTCAAGGTTTTTTTTAATCCGCGATTCAAGGTTTTATTCGTTTCAACCACTGAGCAACCGCACGCAATTTTTTCAACCTTTCAGATTGTTCGCTGCTCTCACAGTCCATCGCTTCTATAACCAGCCTAATTTGAGCATTCGTTTCGACCAAATCAGGTGAATCTTCTTTCTTCAGCCATTCTACTAAACCACTCCATTCCCAGTCACATATATATTCCGCTGTTTGTTCTAACTTAACAATAATTGACTGGAATAGGGGTTGTGCTTTTTTATAATCTTTTTGACGCATCAAGCGTATCGCATTCAAAACGTCTATAGTCACTCTATCGCTTTCGCTGATATTTGGATTTTTATCCAGACTTTCAACCGTCTCAATAAATTCTAAGTTTTGATCAGCGATGACATAGGCTTCTAAAAGATTCATTTCAAGCACAGCTTTTGTGGAAAGGATGTAAAACTGTGAAAAACCACCCGTATCTGCCCCCTCCTTCAGTAATTCTTCTAAAATCTCTTTAGCCTTGTTAGACAATCTTAAATAACCCGCCAGATTATATTCGTATGACCATATCCCAGCCGCTGTGTAGATATAGTTTTCCGCAGCATCATTCGTATCTCCATAGAGCTTATGGAAATACTCGCTATATTCTTCAGCACAGCTTAGCATTTGATTGAGCTTGCTTTCATCGCCCTGATCATAAGCCATTAATCCTAACCTTAAATAGGCATAAACTATTCTGGGAGAATCAGCACCAGTGCATATCACACGTTTGGCATGTAACTGAGATTTTGCTATTTCTTTTTTATTGTAATAGCACAATGAAGCTAAATCCTCTAGTCGCGCTTTTAAAGAAGCCTCCTCTTTTCGCCAGGTGAGTTTTTCACTGTACATATCTATCAATTGTGCAATACCATCACAGTTTTTTTCTTGTTGTAAAAGGATGGCATAAGTGTTAGCCATTCTAAAAATATCTTGACGATAATCTCCAGATGCTGATGGTATCTCTCTACACCGAGTTAAGGCGACGGAACATTGGAAGGGGGCAGGTTTATCTCCTGTATCATTTTGCTCCGTTTCTGACTTTAACAAATCAGACGGTTTTCTCTCTGGCGGATTGAGTAATCCTGACAGAAAATCAATAGGTTTTTTCTGCCCACCAGCACTACGGTTGTCGTCAAAAAACAATTCGGGTGCTTTTTCTTCAAGTATAGCCACAATTTGTGCGGCTTGTCTTTCTGATAACCATTTAACGAATGCAAGCTTTGTTTGATCGTTTTCTTCAACTTTCTCCTCTGGCTGAAAAAAGAAAGCCATTGCCACAACCAACATCACAGAAACTATAAGCACTGTCAAATACGCCAAAAACTTGACTCTGAGTGCCTGATTAACTTTCAATAGACGAGCCGACAAATTGTCATGTCTTTGCTCGCTATGAACAGCAGAAAGTTGTGTGACTTGTTGATAAGTTTGTTGGGCTTCTTGATGACGTTTCAGTTGGCGTAACAGTTCAGCGTGTAAATAGGCAAGTTCTATATTATCCGGTAATTCTGCCGCCTTTTGCGCTACCCGTTCAAGCAAAATTTCTAAGGGCTCGTCCGTTGGAAAGCCCATTTTTTGCCGGATTTTTTCAAAATTTTTGTCCATTATCATTTACTGATGGCTTGGTAAGAGGGAAAATATTGACAAGCCGGCACATCACCCCAAAAGCAAATATGTGGCGGATTATTTTCAGTCACCGGCTGCCAACCATATTTTATATGACGTTTTTTCAGATATTGCCGCGTTTGACGAAATATTTCAAATCCACCTTCATCATCATAAACAAAGAAATAAGCAAAGTGTTTTTTGCCATCCAATTTATCATCCAAGGTTTGGCGTATTTCACTCTCGTTCTGCCATAAGCTCGTATTATTGGCATATAAAATTAATCCACGATCTTCGACAATTTGCCCCTCAATATCCATATAACCCAGAGAAAAAATTTTTTTATCCAATCCCCTATTCGCCTGAATAATCGCATTGCTAAAAATCGTTTCAGGATCAACAAAAACAATCGCATCGTCTTTACAAATAAAAAAGGCAGGTGCCAGAGACGATTCATGTTCTATCGGTACTTCGAGCTTATAAACCGTTTTTTCTTCATGGACAATATTTAAAACAGCAAACAAAACGAGTATGCCGACTGAGTTTGAAATAATATCCGTCAGAAAATTGACATTGATTAAATCTTGTTTCATGGCGTTTCACCCGGAACGATCCAATTAGCATCTAGGGCTTCTAAGCCAATACTAATACCCAACAATTCTTCATTTTCATAAACAATTTGACGGATTTTATGATAGACATCAGCACTGTTTGGATAAAGTCCAAATAGTACAAATTCTTCATATAAATAATTGGCTTGTCGGGCGTGATAATTGAGCAATTGAATTTCTTTAAAAATGTCTCTTATCACATCTTCTGTGGGCACTTTTAATGCCCGTTGTTGCTGGCGACGTTTTTGTAAGATTTCCTCAATCACGCTACCATCCCTCACTGCCTGGCGCAAAGCCACCAAATGTTCAGTCGGTGGCACAATAATAATGTTATCTGGCAAACAAAATATCTGATAAGCCACTTTATAGCCCTGCCCCACTTCTCCCGTCATCACCATTTTGCGCGGCAATACGGTGGAATTTAAGATATTTAAAAATGATAACACGCCCATAACACATAAAAAAATACTGAGAAATGGGAAGAGACTGACATCCATACCCCATTCTTTGTTCCGCCGTTTTGCCATTGTCTATTGCTCCTTGAGAGACGATGCAAAAACGGTTTCATACAAATCTTGCATGGTTTGTTGTAAAGCGCCGACTTGTGCCGCCAACAGCTTTAATTCTTCATTGGTAGTCTGCTGTTCCCCACCGATAGACTGTTGCCTGTTTTGTTCGTGACTTATCCGTGCAGATAGCTTGGGTTTGAGATCGTAAAGCCAGACTTCATCCAAAATAATGATATAATTTTCTTCCGTTTTTTCAAACCAAGTCATCATCAACATCAGGGGAATGCTGAGCAAAAGGGCAAGAAATGTGGTATCAAAAGCGGCAGCCAAGCTGCTAGTGACAATGGGTAGATTATCTTTTAAGGTACTCGACACTTCGGAGACAGAATCCACGCTAGTCATGGCATTAGAAAAACCAGCAATGCCGTTGCTAATACCCCAGACAGTGCCAATAAAACCAAGAATGGGGATCGCCCAAATCATAAAACGGGGCAGAGCATAAGAAGCCCGCATATATTCTCGCTCAAAAAATTCAGCCTCTTCATCAATATTAAGACGCTCATGCCCTAAAAATAGGCGACAACGGGAGAGTAGAATATTCCACCGATTGGCGTTGGGAATCATTTGCATTAAACCCTCTTTGAGCCGTTTAAAAAGTTCTACCGAGCCTATACCATTTGAGCTGTTCTCCAACACCGCCGGGATGATTTGGGAAATCATAAGCTGCGACGTGTGCATCTCCTGTTTCAATTTTCGCTTTTTCAGGAACAAATAAATCGCGCTGGCGGCGAAAAACCATAATATAAATGGCGATATCCAGTTACCCCATACTATTTGGTAGAGACGGCTATATGTTGTACTATCTAACAAATTTAACATGAGCAGAGATGGTAATAAAACAAAAATTGCTGTCATCAGTAGTGGAAAAGTAAAACTCAATTCAGTGGGATATTTGTATTTAGTCTCACCAAACAGACTGACGGTAGTTTGTTGTTGAAAAACGGCTGACATCTTAATTTCCTTTATCCAATTTTTAGATATGATTGTTTTTTTATTTTGAATTAAGTATGGCTCATTATTAGGGATAAGACAATAATGCAAATTATCACAGCCAACCTCAATGGCATCCGTGCTGCCGCAAAAAAAGGCTTTTTCACCTGGTTAGCCCAACAAAATGCCGATGTCGTATGTATTCAAGAAACCAAAGCGCAAGAATCTCAATTGATCGATCCTATCTTTCATCCAGCCGATTATCATTGTTATTATCATGACGCTGAAAAAAAAGGGTATAGCGGCGTTGCCTTATATGCCCGTCAAAAGCCTGAAAAAATCATTAAGGGAATCGGTTGGCCTGAAATTGATAGTGAAGGCCGTTATTTAGAGGCGCATTTTGCCAACGTCAATATTATCTCTTTATATATGCACTCAGGCAGTTCGGGGACAGAGCGGCAAACACTCAAATTTGCTTTTATGGACAAATTTATGCCCTATTTACGCGAATTACAACAAAGCTCAAAGGACTATATTATATGTGGCGACTGGAATATTGCCCATAAAGCGATTGATTTAAAAAATTGGCGTAGCAATCAAAAACGGTCTGGATTTTTGCCCGAAGAACGGGCTTGGATGGATGAATTATTTGGTCCAGCGGGATTTCTTGATGCTTTTCGCGTAGTCAATCAAGAGCCGGAACAATATACATGGTGGTCAAATCGGGGACGTGCTTGGGACAATAATACCGGGTGGCGGCTTGATTATCAGGTGATTACGCCGGGTTTAAAAGATAAAGTGCTGGGCGCACGTATTTATAAAGATCAGCGTTTTTCTGATCATGCGCCATTGTTGATTGATTATGCGCTTTAGTACCAGCTCGATTCAGTTAAAGGGAAATCGTTACCTCATTCCCGATACGAAGTCAGCTAAACAACAAGAATTATGAGTCAGTGGCATAAGATTTGCAATTACACCCGACAACCCGACAAAAAACATTCACTTTTTCCAAGAGCTATCAAACGGTTTGACATTTTGGAACATAACCACAAATTTTAAAATTGAGGATGAAAAAATGAAGCTTTCGCGTACTAAAAGAATGGGGCTTATCTTATGTATATTGCTCCTTTCAGGAGTTGTTGATTCAAATAAGGTCGCCTTAGCACAAGGTAGTAAAACCTTTCATAATCCCACCATCAAAGGCTATCGTCTTGATTGGTGTCTGCACTGGGGAAAGCAATGTGGCAGACCCGCTGCTGATGCTTGGTGCAGTATGAAAATGGGGAAGGCCGATGGGTATGCAATACAATGGAAGCAAGCTGTAAACATTGGCGTACCAACGTATGTAATTAGAGATCGAAAGATTTGTAACCAACAATTCTGCGATGGTTTCCAATGGATTAAATGTGGATTTAGCCTTGATTGAACAAGAACTGGGGAAGAGAAAATAGTTAAGCCAGGGCGAACACGCAGGTTCGCCCCTACAGCCCATGAAACAGTGGGATTTTGAGGCATACCTGCGTGTTTGCCCTGCACGATATGGCAGTGAGGCTTAGACTAGAAATCCGATTTTTTCAAAAAATCGGATTTAGGATTCTTTTTCATAAAGTTTAGTAATTTGAGCACTGGATTTTTTAATACCAATCTCACTCCCAAAATCGACAAACACTTTATAGGCTGGTTTTCGTGCTTCAGGAAAATCTTTGACTTTAATAATTGTTCCCACTCTCAGCTCGACTTTTTCAAAATCATTCCAATCTATCGTTTCCATTTTCTATCACTCACTCGCTCTGTTTTCATTGGCATTCCCAATCAAATCATGTATTTTGGGAACCAAGATAAATATTGGACTCAAAAATCCCATAAAACTCGATCTTTTGACTTTGATTTTAAATCCACGTAAACTATATATCATCCGAAAAAAACGCGCGTTTTTGACTATCAATTTGCAAAAAAGATATGTGGAAAAAACACATTTTCAAGATATTATTATTCCTATGTAGTATAAGTTTCTTAGCCCTTTGGTTTCTTATCTCTCACTATGTGCATGACAAAAACCAAAGAGTGCAAATCGCTAAAAACCATGCCCAACAAGAGACACTACAGGCTGCACAACAGATAGATGATGCGCTAAGTGAACTTTCATCTATCGCTCATCTTATCGCTGCTGATATCAGTTCGGGAAAATTAAAAAGGGAACACATTTTAGAACGATTGAAAACGACATTAAAAACCAATTCCAATTTGTTTGGGATTGGTGTCGCTTTTGTGCCTTATATTAATAACCCACAAATACGACAAATTTCCCCTTATTATGTCAATAGACATGGGGGAGCAAAACAAAATTTGTTACAAGTTTTTACTATCCCTATCACCTATTTTGATCCGAACAAACAAAGCGAAATGATCACCGGTGTAGTTTTTATAGATTATCTCTCAAGCAATATAAAAACCTTAATGAATTCCCTCAAGCTTGGGAGAACCGGTTATGGATTTATTCTGTCTGAAAAAGGGATTTTTATCGCGCATCCGATTGATGATTATGTCAAAACTCACCAAACGATTTTCAACCTAGCTGAATCATACCACGATGACGCCCTGCGGCGTTTAGCAGAAAAAGCCATTGATGGAGAAAGCGGGGCTATTGACTATATAGATCAAGTGACCGGACAAAATGCTTGGATATTTTACCAATTTATACCCTCTACTCATTGGTCAATGGGCGTCGTTTTTTTTAAAGACGTTTTAGAAACCTCTTCTTTACAACAACAACTAATTTGGATATGTATCGCTACCATTGTTTTTCTGATATTGTTAGCAAGCCTCCTATTTCGAGCCGATAAAGGAGATATATCCAGTCTTTGGAAGCTCGTCTCTTTTAGCACGATACTATTAACTGTGGGTATAGGATTTTTATGGTACATCACACAAACAGCACCGTTTCATAAAGAACTTTCCAGTACCATGATTGTAGATAAAGTTGGCCTACAACAGTTTATAAGCACTCAACAAAATTCATCTAAAGAACCGTTTTTTTATGTGCCGACGGGTGTTTTTATTGAGTCTCTCGAATTTTTGGGCACCAATAATGTCAATTTTTCTGGTTATATCTGGCAAAAATACACTGATGGCATTCATAAGGGATTATCTCGTGGTTTTATTCTGCCAGAAGCTAAATCGACTCAAATAATCGAAAGCTATTACTTAAAGGAAAATAATACTGAAGTTATCGGCTGGCACTTTCAAGCGACGGTGCTTCATCAATTTGATTATACAAAATATCCTTTCGACAAAAGGGAACTCAATTTACGAATATCACATAAAGATTTTGATAAAAATGTCATCTTGACACCTGATTTAGATGCTTATGGAGTGACGAATCCCACAGCTTGTCCGGGGATAAAACATGAAATCGTATTGTCTGGCTGGTTAGCCTTAAAAAGTTTTTTTAATTATCACAGCTACAATGAAGATACCAATTTAGGCATTGATGATTATGTTGGACACAGTAATTTTTCCCACCTTCATTTTACCATTTTACTAAAAAGAGAATTCTTAGAACCCTTTATTAACAATATCTTACCACTTGTCATCGCCGGTGCGATATTGTTTGCGCTTCAAATGTGGTTAGGAAAAACAACAACATTTCTCAGGACATTAAGTGGAATATTTTTTGCAATTTTACTTGCCCACATTAGACTAAGAGGCGGAATAACAACACCAGAGATTATCTATATTGAATGGTTTTACTTAATCATCTATTGCAGTATTTTAGTCATTATCATCAGTTACTTTCTGTTTGAATATAAAATCAATATTGGCTACTACCGCACTGGGCTTATACCAAAGCTACTTTTTTGGCCTACAATCCTTGTTAGCTGGTTTGTAATTACGGTCGTTATATTTTATGTTTGATCAACTTTTTTTTTGTGTTAGACTTAACTATAACTTTAAACTTAAAGATTTTGTATTTAAATATGAAATATACTTTTTTATTGCTAGCCACGTTGACTTTACCCACTATGGCACTTGACGTGCAAATTACCCCTGACATCGAATCCGTGAAAGTGATGCACAATGGTAAAGAAATGGTGATTCAGCGTAATCAGACTCCAAATAATACGATTAACCCTGAATATGCCAAAACATCACGCGCCTGTCCGCCTTTTTGTATTAAACCAATGATTTTGGCACCCGGTATTGAAACCATTGCAGAATTGGAGATGCTTGACTACCTGAAAAAAATGAGTGCTCCTGATAACTCTATTTTGGTGATAGATTCACGTACACCGGATTGGGTAATCAAAGGCTCAATTCCGGGGGCAATCAGTATTCCTTGGGATGTTCTCAGCGGCGCCAAATCTAGTCCGCCCATTGTCAAGAAATTATTGGAAGAACTATTGGGTGTCAAGATTACCGAACAAGGTAAAGATTTTGAGGCGGCTAAAACCTTGGTTGTGTTTTGCAATGGCCCTTGGTGTGACCAATCATCCATCAATATTAGAGCATTACTCAAGCTTGGCTATCCACCAGAAAAGCTCAAATGGTATCGCGGCGGTATGCAAGCTTGGGAGTCATTTGGTCTGACCACAGTTACGGATATTCCAATGCCATGGCTTGGATTTTGAAGAATAGGAGTCGGCCAGATTTATCTTGGACAGGGTCAAATAAAAATGGGAAAAATTAGCTATGTCGTCATCTCAGTTATTTCAATTGCATTATACACCATTTATGGTGCCATAAAAACCAGCGACGAAGTCCTTGCTAAATACAAACAGGAAGAGATTTATAACATTAAACAAAATCTCAAAAACTTTGTAGATGTCGCCTACTCAACGATAGATTCCAACTATAAAAATTCTATGGATAAGAATTATTTAGAACAACACTATGGAGATCGTTTGAAAAATATTATTGATGTGGCAGAAACGCTCCTCAAATCAAAAGCAGAAGACGTTAAAAATGGGAAACTCAGTCTTGCTGAGGCGCAAGCAAAAGCCATTGAAGCAATTCAAAAGATCAGATATGACAATGATCGTGGAACTATCTGGATTAATGACACGACTCTACCTTATCCTAAAATGATTATGCACCCAACAATGCCATCACTCAATGGTCAGATTATGGATGATCCTAAATACAATTGTGCGATGGGAAAAGAAAAGAATCTTTTTGTTGCGTTTGTTGAAGTGACCCAAAAAAAGGGAAAGGGGGGAGGATTTGTCAATTATCTGTGGCCCGCTCAAAACGATTTAACGACTGATGTACCTAAACTCTCTTATGTCAGACGCTTTCCAGCGTGGAATTGGATTATTGGCACTGACTTCTATATTAATGATGCGATTTTGGATGGAATGGAGAAAAGCAAAGAAGAACTCAGACAAATGAGATACGACAATGGTATTGGCTTCTTTTGGATAAATAACACGGATGAATCTTCTCCTCAGTTCTACATGTACCCCATTGCGGCTTCACTTGAAAATCTGGTCTTAGCAGGTGGTAATCTTGACAAACTTGGGACGGTTATTAAATCTTTTATCAACATTTGCAAACAGAAAGGCAGTGGCTATATTGAGTACACCTGGGACAAACCGACCCTAAAAGGCACGATAAAAGATGTACCCAAACTCTCTTATGTGAAGTTGTATGAACCATTGGGTTGGATAATAGGCACCGGGGTTTATTTAGACGATATAGATAAAGCCATTGCGAGAGAAAGAAAATTTTTTCATCAACAAATTAAACAATTAATAATCAATCTGTTATTGGCTTCTATCGTCTTTATTTTCTTCATTAGCATACTACACTATGTAGTGGGGCAAACTTTTTTAAAGCCGGACACGCCAACGACTATTCAAAAAACAGGAGAGGGAGAGGGACAGGGAGAGGGAGAGGGACAGCAGGGCATTATTAGTGTTAATGAAAGCCTAAAATTGGCCAAAGAAATCAGCAAAATCATTTTGGCGGAACAAACCAAGTTATTAGCATTTACGATAGCCCTTCAAACAAAGCAAGGTAATTTGACTGATGAAGAAGTGGAAAAATTAGCGGCTCAAGTTTCTCAAGCGCTCGCGGATGCAAAAACATCTACCAAGTAATATAATATAATATTATAAGTACTGAATCAATAATTTTAAGGTATTTTGGAGTCCAAAGCTTTAGCTTTGGTGCTGTCCAAAGCTAAAGCTTTGGACTCCAATCAATATACCAGATAATTTATTTTTTTCTGAATTAAACAATTGACGAGCGTTCTGGCCAGCTTTACCCAGATTGTGATACAATCCTATCCTCTCAAAATAGACGAGTACCAAATTATGCAGGCACTAACTCAATTTTTTGAAAACAACAAAACTTGGGTGAAAGAAATCACCGACAAAACCCCCGATTTTTTCAAACAACTGTCTGAAAAACAATCACCAGAGTATTTATGGATCGGGTGTTCTGATAGTCGTGTTCCAGCTAATCAAATCGTTAATTTGCTACCTGGAGAAATTTTCGTCCACCGCAATATAGCCAATCTGGTTGTACATACGGATTTAAATTGTTTATCTGTCATACAATATGCCGTTGATGTTTTGAAAGTTCGGCATATTATTGTTTGTGGACATTACGGCTGTGGCGGCATTAAAGCCGCGCTGGAGAAAAAGGAGCATGGTTTGATTGATAATTGGCTTCGGCATATCAAGGATATTTATCGTTGTCATCAGCAAGAGATTGAAGCTTTACGAGATGACGAAGAAAAGTTTCGCTTACTCTGTGAAAAAAATGTCATTGAACAAGTCGCTAATGTTTGTCATACCACAATCGTTCAAAAAGCTTGGAAGGCGGGGCAGGAGGTGATAGTTCATGGTTGGATATATAGTGTCGATGATGGACTGCTAAAAGACCTAGATGTCTGCATCAGTGGATTAGAACAAATTCAATTGATACATCATTTGAATCTCTGAAAATATTAGACTTGTCCGTCAACAAAAAAACCCTGCTTTACGGACAAGTCTATTTGTTCCCTTGGCGTTAACAGTGACCACTTCAAATTAAAATTCAGAACCCACTGCCATATCGTGCCGAGGAAGGCAATCCCTTGTGGTTGCCCTTAACTTAATGGCAGTGACTCAGGCATCACTTAAACCATTGAATCGCGGATTTTACGGATGCCACGGATTACGCGGATTTAAAGTCAAAGTCAAAATATCAGATAATGAGTGTTTTCATGTTTTTAATC
>JALXAQ010000016.1 GCA_026991885.1 Thiotrichaceae bacterium | reverse complement strand
TAGATAATAACGGTTTAGACGATGTTATTATCGACTTTGGTGCTACTGATGGTATTTGGGTGTGGCTGAACAACAGCACTTGGGTCAAATTGCACAACTTATCGCCGGAGAGCATGGTGACTGGTGACCTAGATAATAACGGTTTAGACGATGTTATTATCGACTTTGGTGCTCCATACGGAATTTGGATTTGGATGAATAACAGTAGTTGGAGCCAATTGCACACCTTATCGTCTGATAGCATGGTGACGGGAGATATGGACAGCAATGGTCAGGATGATGTGATCATTGACTTTGGTAATACTTATGGTCTCTGGGTGCGGATGAACAACAGTAATTGGGTTCAATTACATAGCTTGTCAGCCGATAGTATGGTAACGGGGAATATTGATGGCTTAGTGGCGCCTTCTAATAATCTCGAACTGAGCGATACTTTGCCTGATGTTGAAATCATTAAGTTACCAGAGCCAGAACTTGGAGTTCAATTACCGTAGGCGGCTCTAAAAAAATCTGTTGCTCCTAAACCTCAGAGGTTTGGCAAACCTCAAAACCAGACCTGGCAGGTTGAAAAGAAAACCTGCCAGGTCAAAGTCACAAGTGAGCGCGGGTTTTGATGGGTTTGACCTGGCAGGTTTGGGTTTAACCTGCCAGGTCTGGTTTTGACTTTTTATCAACGAAACAAATCATCATCCCTTTGACTGACAATTTCTAGCCGATCAACCTTTTGAAACCTACGCGGCAATTTTTGTCCCCGCCGACTACGTTCCCCTGTATAAGCTTCAATGTCACGCTCTTTTAATGTCAAATGGCGTTTACCAACATACAAAGTCAAAATCTCGCTCGTTGGTTTGATGAGCTTTAAGGCAACCACCGTTTCTCTTTCATTTTTACTTTTAGCAGGAATATTGAGGAGTTTGACACCTTTGCCCCTGGATAAACGGGGTAATGCCGATACGGGTACAATAGATAAATAGCCAGCACTGGTGATAACCGCATAATGTTGTGTTTCAGGATCGCTGATCAGCAGAGGGGGCAATATTTTTGAGCCTTGGGGTAACGTTAATATCGCCTTACCCGCTTTATTTTTTGTGTATAAGTTCTCCAAAGTGACAATAAAGCCATATCCAGCATTAGATGCCAGTAAATAATCGCTCTTTGGTGCGTCTAATAGGATATGCACAAAGCCTATACCATTTGGTGGCGTGAAGCGTCCTGTCAATGGTTCTCCTTGTCCACGCGCTGAGGGCAGGGTGTGGGCGGGAGCACTGTAGCACCGTCCACTGGCATCCAGAAAGACGACTTGATGGTTGCTACGCCCTTGACAGGCATCCGCAAATTGGTCTCCGGCTCGGTAGTTTAAGCTGGAGGGATCAATTTCATGGCCCTTGGCTGCCCGTATCCAGCCTTTGGCGGATAAGATGATAGTAATCGGATCGGAGGGTATTATTGACGTATCATCAAAGGCTTGCGCTTGTTGGCGCTCAACAATGGGCGAGCGGCGCGAGTCGCCATATTTTTTGACAGCTTCATTTATTTCTTTAATAATCAAGTTGTTAAGTTTTTTTTCCGAACCTAATGTGCTTTCTAAGCTTTTACGCTCTTTGGAAAGCGTTTTTTCTTCTCCCCGAATTTTGACTTCTTCCAATTTAGCGAGTTGACGGAGCCTGAGTTCTAAAATCGCGTCGGCTTGCACCTGACTGAGACTAAATTTTTTGATGAGCACTGGTTTAGGCTTATCTTTGTCCCGGATAATGGCTATCACTTCATTTATATTTAAATAAGCGATGAGCAAACCTTCGAGAAGGTGCAAACGTTTGCGGATTTTATCTAGGCGGTGCTCTAGGCGACGGCGCACGGTTTGTAGGCGATATTCCAACCATTCGCCAAGGATCATTTTGAGATTTTTGACTTGGGGACGACCATCAAGTCCAATCATATTGAGATTGACGCGATAGCTACGCTCTAAATCTGTGGTAGCGAATAGGTGTGCCATCACATTGTCAATATCAATCCGATTGGAGCGGGGCAGTATGACTAAACGGACGGGATTTTCATGATCAGATTCGTCGCGCAGATCTTCTATCATGGGCAATTTTTTTGCCGTCATTTGTGCCGCGATTTGGGTGATGATTTTTCCGCTTGATGTTTGATGAGGTAAGGCGGTAATCACAATGTCGCCTTTTTCACGGGTATAGGTGGCACGCATACGAATGCTGCCGTTGCCTGTTTTATATATTTTTAGTAGTTCAGCGGCAGGCGTGATGATTTCGGCGTCGGTGGGATAGTCGGGTGCTGGTAAAAGGGCGCATAAGTCGGCGATGTCGGCATTAGGCTGTTTGAGTAGGTGAATAGAGGCGGCTGCCACTTCCCTTAGATTGTGCGGCGGTATGTCGGTTGCCATGCCAACGGCAATACCGGTGGTGCCGTTGAGTAGGATGTTGGGTAAACGGGCGGGGAATAAACTTGGCTCTTCCAAGGTGCCATCAAAATTAGGCTGCCAATCCACCGTACCTTGTCCCAATTCACTCAAGAGTAAATCAGTATAACTGGCGAGACGTGCTTCGGTATAACGCATGGCAGCAAAGGATTTTGGATCGTCAATGGAGCCCCAATTTCCTTGGCCATCTACCAGTGGATAGCGATAGCTAAAGGGTTGTGCCATCAATACCATTGCTTCATAGCAGGCCATGTCGCCGTGTGGGTGGAAACGTCCTAAAGTGTCTCCAACGGTGCGAGCCGATTTTTTATATTTGCTGCCGGCTTTAAGCCCTAAATCTGACATGGAATAAATAATGCGCCGTTGTACAGGTTTTAAACCATCGCCGATATGGGGTAGAGCACGGTCTAATATGACGTACATAGCGTAGTCAAGATAGGCTTTTTCGGTGAATTGGTGTAGGGGTTGGCGTTCTATGTCTTCTAGGTATGGTTGCATAAGTGATTATTTTTTTTCTGTAGGAAATCAATGGTATTTTAGCATTTTTTCAAAAATTCTTTTAATCTCTCCACTCCTTCTTTTAAATGTTCAATATCTCTTGTATAAGCAAATCTAATATAGTTATTCGTCTTATTTTTGCCAAAATCAACGCCAGATGTTGTCGCTATATGAATTTTATCTAATAAGAGTTCAGAAAATTTGAGACTATCCGTCGAATATTTAGAAATATCTGTCCAAATATAAAACCCGCCTTCTGGTTTCGCGTCAATCGTAAATAGTTGAGATAATTCTTTATATAAATAATTTCTTCGGTTTTGGTAAGTGTGAACGCTCTTATTTAAATGTTGTTCATCATCAAACGCCTCTAAAGCGGCATACTGGCTAATGGTGGGCGCGGAAATATATAAACTTTGCATGACAATTTCCGCCGCTCGCACTAATTGGGGGGGTAAGATAACCCAACCGAGCCTTAATCCTGGTAAACCAAAATATTTTGAAAATCCATTGATAACAATAGCATTCTTAGAAAATGCTAAGGCAGTCTGCGCTGTTGTTTCATAAACAAGCCCGTGATAAATTTCATCAGAGATAAAATAAATGCTTTGATTTTCACAATATTCAATTAAGGCTTTTAAAGCCGTTTTAGAATAAACATTACCGATAGGATTGGATGGAGAGGAGATTTGAACGGCTTTGATATTCTGGTGTGCTTTTAATTGTTCAACTGTTAGTTGGTAATCGGTTGATTTATCAATGGGCACAAAAACGGGTTCTAAATCTAAAATATAGGAAAAGTTCTTATAACAGGGATAAGCGGGATCAGTCAAAAGTAATTTTTCACCCGCGTTTAATAAAATGGCGTAAGTAATTAAAAACGCGCCTGATGTACCAACAGTTAAAACGATTTGAGCCGGTGATATGTCAACTTGATATCGCTTTTGATAAAAAGCAGCGATTTTTTCCCGCAGAGCGAATAAGCCTAAACTTTCAGTGTAGTGAATTTTTTGTTCAATACTGGCTTTAACCATCGCCTCTATGACTTTGGGTGAGGGTGGTATATCTGGCTCTCCCACTTCAAAATGAATGGCATCAGGCATGGAGCGTGCCTTGCGGAGGACGTCCATGACTAAGAATGGGCTTATATTTTCTAATCGGCTCATAGTTGTACGGAAATACAAAAAAAATCCTATTTCTGTCTGAATCAGAATTATCAGAATTTTAGAATTAACAGAATCAAACCTAAACTAATTAAGTATTTATTCATTTATTCTATTCTGAAAATTCTAAAATTCTGATAATTCTGATTCAGACAAAAAATAGGATTTTTAGATTGCTACTTATCACTCTTTTTGTCAGAGTTCACAACGGAAATTTTATCAATAATAACAGTCGTTTGTGGTACATCCCGCCCAAAGGGGCCACCGCGTCCAGTTTTTTTTTCTCTAATTTTATCAACAACATCCATGCCATCAATCACCTGACCAAAAACGGCATAACCCCACTCTCTTCTTGTCGAGCCGCGATAGTTGAGGAAGGTATTATTCTGAACGTTGATAAAAAATTGCGCGGTGGCAGAATGCGGATCACCGGTACGTGCCATGGCAATCGTGCCTCGGACATTTGGCAGCCCGTTATTGGCTTCGTTTTCAACCGGATTATGGGTGGGTTTCCGTTTGTAATCTTTGGTAAAGCCACCGCCTTGAATCATAAAATTCTTTATGACGCGGTGGAAAATGGTGCCATCATAAAAGCCTTCATTGACGTAACGCAAAAAATTGTCAACGGTTTTGGGTGCTTTTTCGGCATTCAGTTCAATGACGATAGTACCGAGATTGGTTTGCATGTTGACGATAGGCGCACTGTGTACCTGAGTGGCTAATAATAAGAATAATAAACTAACAAGATATTTCATTAAAAAAGTCTCCATAAGTTTAAAGGACGTCCAAAATAAATCTGGCCGACTCCGGTTCAAAATATACTATGATAAGGGTTGAACAATAAAGCTCAAGTGATAGCTATTTGAGCACGGTTCATTGGCGTTCCTGTAAACGTTTTTCAGCTAAATTGGCGGTTGCCGTGCCGGGATAAGTTTCTATCACTTGTTGATAAATGGCGCGAGCTGTTGCATCGTCCTTTTTGTCAGAAAAAATATCACCGATTTTTAATAGTGCATCCGCTTGTTTTGGGCTGTTTGGATATTTTTCTAGTAGCTGACTGAAAGCGGTTAGGGCTAAGTTGATTTTGTTCTGCCTATAATACATTTCAGCCAGCCAATATTGAGCTTCATCGGCTTTATGACTTTCTGGATACTGCTTTAAGAATGCTTTCAATCCGGTTATCGCACTCTCATAACGGCCTGTTTGAACCAATTCAAAGGCTTGTTGATAAGCTTGAGTCTCCTCTTCATTATCCTCCTCAACCACAAAGGATTCTTGTGTTTTCGGCGGTGGGCTATCATCTGCTCTGGTGACTTTTTGAACAAGGGCTTGTTGTAGTTCGTCTAAGCGATTATTTAAGGCCAACTTCATTTGTTGTTGCGCGTTTTTCATCTCTTCCAAGTGGTGGATCAACTCTTCTATTTGGCCCTGTAAGCTTTGTAGATTTCTTTGCTGTTCTAGCATTTTGACAGCCTGATCTAAGACTGTTCGCCTTAACTGTTTCTGCTGTTTTCTGAGTTCTAAAAGTGCTCGTGTTAATTGAGTGTTTTTTTGTTCTAGGTAACTTAAACGGGCGGACTCCTCTGCAGCTGTTGGTAGTGGTAGTAGGGTGCTGATCAGTATCAATATGAGGGGGAGTATTCGTATTAACATGTTGATTTCCTTTGTAGTCCAAGAGAAATCTTGGACTTCGATTGAAATATTTAGGGATAGATTAATTCAACTCGGCGGTTAAGTTGCCACGCTTCTTCGTTATGTTCTAGTGCAACGGGTTGTTCTTCACCGTAGCTTATGGTGACTAATTGGTTTTCAAAAACACCTAAAATAAGCAACACTTCTTTGGCCGCTTCAGCACGCCGTTCAGCTAAGGCTAAATTATATTCGCGTGATCCCCGCTCATCAGTATGCCCTTCTAAGCGGACATAGGCATTGGGATGGTTGGTAATATAAGCCGCATGCTCTTCAAGTATGATCTGAGCTTCTGGTCTAATGGTATTCTTATCATAATCAAAATAGATGATCCGTTTATCAGGAATATCATTAGCACGACTATTTTGGTCTTGCTGGCTTCCTATTGGAACGCCATAGGAGTCACAGGGGGGGGTTGTACAAGGAACAGATTGTGTCATTGCTGTATCACCCACAATAGGGGATGAGGTGGCTCGTTTTTTAGCAACAGTTTGTTTTTCTTGGCTTTTAGTGCTAGCGCATCCCGCCAAGATAAGTACGACTAATATCAGTACTAAATTACGCCATTTTATCATTGATAATGCTCCTTTTTTTGAGTTAAAGTCAGGTTTATTTATTAAAATAGGGCGACCAAGCAGGCTCTCGCACTTCTCCGCCCACATCTTCTGCCAAACGTTGACGTACCCGCCCATCTATCGACACTGCGGACAGGGAGGGGCCTGTGGTATAAAGAATCATGCTGCCATTGGGGGCGAAACTTGGGGATTCATCTAAACGGGTTTGGGTCAACTTTGTCAATTGTTTGTTTTCTAAATTTAACACAGCAATTTGGTATCCATTGCCACCGTTATGGAGTAAAGCCAGTTGACGGCCATCGGGAGAAAAACGTGGACGTGCATTGTATATGCCTTTAAAGGTTATACGTTGTGCTTTGCCACCGTTAACTGAAATGCGATAAATTTGTGGGTGCCCCCCACGATCTGATGTAAATACTAGAGATTTTCCATCGGGTGACCATTCTGGCTCGGTGTCAATGGCAGGATTACGAGTTATGCGGGTTAAGGCACGCGTTTGCAAATTTATAATGTAGATTTCAGAGTTGCCATCTTTGGATAATGTCAATGCTAAACGTTTGCCATCTGGTGACCATGCCGGTGCCGTATTGAGGCCACGTTTGGATGAAATACGGGTGCGTTTGCCTGTGCTGATTTCTTGTATATAGACGGCCATTTGTTTGGTCCTTTTGTTTGTATCATAAGTCACATAGGCAATGCGTCGTCCGTCAGGAGACCAACTCGGTGAGAAAATCGGTTCTCCCGTTTTTAACATCAGGCGTGGATTGGCGCCGTCGGCATCGGCAACATACAGGTGATATTGCTTTTTTTTGCCCTGACCTTGTAAGGTGACATAAACAATTCGGGTACTAAAGACGCCCCGTTCTCCCGTCAAGGCTTGATAAATCTCATCACTGATTTGATGAGCGACTTCGCGTAGTGATTGCTTGTTGGCAGTATAGCGGAATCCGAGCATCGCTTGGCCTTTCAGTACATCAAATAATTCAAATTCAATAGTGTAGCTATTTTTAACTTGGCTGGCAATACGTCCTATCACTAAATGTGGCATCCCTACGGCTTGCCAAAGTGATGAATTGATTTGATTGGTGTCAGACGGTTGTTCCGGTAAGCTGTGTACCGGCATGATGGCAAAGCGTCCACTGCGATGGAGATCATCGGACACAATTTGTGCGATGTCTTGAGGGGGGGTTGACATGCTTGTCTGTAAACTAAAGGGGACAATGGCAATGGGTTGCCCGCCTTCTTCTGTGCCACCAATGATCTCGATGGTTAAAACGGCATGGGCATGGCTCAGTAATACTACATAGCTTAATAGACATAAAATTATGGTACGCATGGTTTTTATTCGTCGTTAGTTAGGGCTTAAATCTAAAATTAAAAACTCTAAACTCATTAAATATATCATAAGGAATTTTGAACGGTGAAGCATCATAAACAGCTTTGACGGCTGAAATGTCAAAAATACTGTTGCCACTGCTGCTAATGATTTTAGCCGTTTTAACGGCACCTCCCCCTTTCAATTGTATTTCTATGACACAGGATAAGCCTGTGTAATAACCTCTCGGACGTATCCAGTTTTGAAGGACTTTTGCTGCAATACGGGCTTGAACCTTTTGCATCTTATTAAGTTTTTGAGCTTTATAATGCGCGGCTTCTTCTGCTTGACGCTTTTCCTCGGCTAATTGACGCGCTCGCTCTTCTGCTTTACGTTTCGCATCGGCTTTACGTTTTTTTTCAGCAGCTTCAGCTTTACGTCTCTCCTCAGCTTTACGTTTTTTCTCGGCTTTACGTCTCTCCTCAGCTTTACGTTTTTTCTCGGCTTTACGTCTCTCCTCAGCTTTACGTCTCTCCTCAGCTTTACGTCTCTCCTCAGCTTTACGTTTTTTCTCGGCTTTACGTCTCTCCTCAGCTTTACGTTTTTTCTCGGCTTTACGTCTCTCCTCGGCTTTACGCTTAGCTTCTTCTTTTTGTTTTTTTTCTTGTTGTTTGGCTTCTGCTATCCTTTTTATTTCCAAGGCTTCTAAACGTTCTTGTTCGGCTTTTTGACGTTCTAATTCAGCCTCCTTTTGGCGTTGGGCAGCGAGCAATTGATTTTCATCAATAGCCACCGCTTGCACAATATTCTCAGGTGCCACTAATTTCTGGGGTTGCTTTTTCGGCTCTATATTGAAAAAAACTATCAGCCCCAAAAGCAGAATGTGGAGAATGAGGGCACTGAGAAATGAAATGGATTTATCCCACTGTTCAGGCATCTATAAGTTATCAGTTATTTGTTATCATTTATCATTAATCATTAACTAATGGATTGGTCAATAAGCCAACTTTTTCCACTCCAACTTTTTGTAATAAGGACACGACTTTAACAACTTCTCCATAAGCAGCCCGATTATCTCCTTTCACTAAGATTTGGGAATTGGGGTTATGGCGCATTAAAGTTGTTAGACGGCTCAGCAAGGTTTCCATCGTCAGTGAGTGTTCATCCTCATCTAAAAACATCTGCCCTTGTGCATCAATGCTAACAATCACAAATTTGGTTTCCTGCTTAGGTACAAGCGTTTGTGCTTGTGTCACCTTGGGCAATTCCACTTCTACACTTTGATTTAACAAGGGCGATGTGATCATAAAAATGATTAATAGTACTAACATCACATCAATGTAGGGTACAACATTCATATCAGAAAGACGACGACGACGGCTACGATTATGTGACATAATTTATTATTATAGTTAAACATCAGGCTCTAAGCTGGCATGGGCTTGACGTTGCAATATACCTGTGAATTCATCTAAAAATGTATCATAGCGATTTGTTAGTCGATCAACATAATCAACATAATGATTATAAGCCATAACGGCTGGAATTGCAGCAAACAAACCCATCGCTGTTGCAATCAGTGCCTCAGAAATGCCTGGGGCTACCATGGCTAAAGTCGCTTGTTGTACACTGCCCAAAGCTTGAAATGAATTCATAATCCCCCAGACGGTACCAAATAATCCAATATAGGGACTGACTGAGCCGACGGTTGCCAATACTGCTAAATGAGCATCCAATTTATCCATTTCTCTATGCAGTATCACGCGCATCGCACGTTGTGAGCCTTCTCGCAAAGCGGTGGGGGTCATATTAGCTTGTTTATGCAGTCTTACAAACTCTTCATAACCTGTGGTAAAAATCTTTGCCATGCCCATTAGTTGTTGATTTTGATAAATGCTATTGTATAAGGCATTTAAATTTTTATTTTTCCGAAAGCGATTTTCAAACTCATCTGCTGCCTTGCGTGCCCTTTTCAAAAAACTTTTTTTACGAAAAATCAGCGTCCATGAATAGAGTGAAATGAGAAATAACAATAACATCACCAGTTGCACGAGCAAACTGGCTTTAAGCACTAAATCTACTAATGATATTTCAGCCATGTTTTCAGTTATCAGTTAATTAATGTTGTTGTAAGGCAACTCGCAAAAAATAATATACCCAAAAGGGGCAACCATAAAGGATTGCCCCTACAAATTCTCGTTACCTGTAGGGGCAATCCCTAGTGGTTGCCCTTGGTATTTTATTTTTTGGGAGTTGCCTAATGCTTTGATAATGTCCGGTGGCATTGCTTGGGGGCGCTGGTTGATAGCATTGATTGCTGCTAGTTTAACCACTGCTCTGCATAAAATCTCTGCGTCGCGCAACACTTCTTGTGTCATTATCATGCTCGCTTTGCCTAGCTGAGTCATACGAGTTTTAATATACAATATGTCGTTGAATAATGCAGGTTTAAAATAATCAATGGAAAATTTCCGTACCACAAATATCATCTTATGTTCTTGTTTCAATTGGGTTTGTTCAAAACCCATGTCACGCAACCATTCAGTGCGGGCACGTTCCATAAATTTCAAATAATTTGCATAATAGACAATACCAGCGGCATCTGTGTCTTCATAGTAAACGCGAATTGACCAAATAAATTCATTCATTGTCTCTCCTTGCGGCCTAGTACTCTGTCAATTTGTTTTTTTGGAGTACAAAGCTTTAGCTTTGTCAGACAGTACAAAGCTAAAGCTTTGTACTCCAACACTAATAACATATATGACAGCGTACTAGTCCAAGATAAATATATTATAATTTACTATTAAAGGAGTCCAAGATTTATCTTGGACGTCCAAAGAAAAACACACCATGTCCTCTTCTATTCTTATATTATCTCCCGATGTTATTACTGAACGCATGGCTGGTCCAGCCATTCGTTATTGGGAATTTGCTAAAGCTTTAGTGTCCTTTTTTAAAGTGACATTAGCAGCGCCTAATGTGATAGCAGAAAACTTACAACAAGCCACTCAAGCGGTTTTGATACAACATACGTCAGAAAATATCACTGAATTGGTGAGCCTGCATGATATTATTATTTTTCAGGGTCACCTTTTTGAGTATTATCCATTGCTCCGTCAGACTGATAAAATTTTAATCGCTGATTTATATGATCCTGTGCCTTTAGAAGTTTTAGAACAACACAAAGACAGAGAAAACATGCCGCTCATCGCAGAGCAAGTACGCATGATGAATACTCAAATCAAAAGGGCAGATTATTTTTTGTGTGCCAGTGAGCGCCAACGCGATTTATGGTTAGGTCATCTGTTGGCTTTGGGTCGTATTAATCCCTTGACTATTGATCAGATTCAACAGCGTGTGATGACGGTCCCTTTTGGGATACCAGATAGCCCACCACAGCGTACTGGTGCTGGTTTGCGAAAAACACTTGATGATGATACGGGATTTGTTTTATTATGGGGCGGTGGCATTTGGGAATGGTTTGATCCGCTGACCTTGATTCGTGCCATTCATCGCCTATTGCCACGCTATTCTGATTTAAGGTTAGTGTTTTTGGGCACCCAACATCCTAATCCAACGATTGAGGCTATGCCAATGCAACACCGTGCTGAAGCCTTGGCGCATGACTTAGGTTTATATGGCAAACAAGTGATTTTTCAAAGGGGTTGGGTGCCTTATGATATGTTACCCAATCATTTACTCGATGCTGATGTGGGCGTCAGTGCCCATTTTTCTAGTTTAGAAACGCATTTTTCTTTTCGTACCCGTCTTCTTTATTATTTATGGGCGGGAAAACCGATTATCACGACCGAAGGTGATGTACTGGCTGATGAGATTGCTCAAATGAAAGCGGGCATTGTTGTTAACCCAGCGGACGAGGATGCTTGGATAGCGGCTATTGAAAAATTGCACAATCCTGAACAATATGCTATTTATATAGACGGTGTTAAAACCCTCGCGCAAAAGTATCATTGGTCAACAGTCACTCAAGCTTTGATTGCCAGTTGTCGCAATGCTAGCCGTTCTCAAGATATGATTTTAGAAAATGGCTCAAGAAAATCGCTTGTGTGGGACTGCGAACATGAGTATAGTGTCTTAAAAAAAGAGTTGGAAAATTGCGAACAAGCATCTCATGATCTCAGATCGCAGTTGGCAGTGTGCAAACAGGAGTACACTGCTGTGAGTCAACAGTTGGAGTTGATGGCACATTCTATTTCTATGCGGGTGACGACACCATTGCGGACAGTACGGCGCTGGCTGATGCGCTGAGCAAAATAAAGGTAAAATGTATTAATCTTTGTCAGAGTTCCTTATAAAAAAAGTTAATATAGTGCATAAAAATATCTACATTTATAGACATGTCTATAAAAAATGTTATAGAAATTTAGCTTGACTTTTTTTTAATTTGGTTGTAGAAAACCCGTCACATCACAATGTTTGAAGTGGTTAGCCTTCCACATTAAAAAAAATGGTCAAACATTGTGTTATTAAGTAACCCTAAGCTTTCATTAGGTGAGGGGATAAAGGGTTGATCGCTCCCTTATACACAATTGTCTATAAAATTGCTATCTAAATTCTATTTGACTTGATCTTTTAAATTGAGTATTCTACTCGCAGTGAGTGTTTGGTTGATTGAAATTTTTTTAGCCACTTTCAATTGAAAAACCAGCTAACAATATTGTTGGTACATATAACGTTGGACTGTTGAACTGTTGTTTTAAAAACACATTGATAAATGTGTTACCGTACCCTAAAATTCTGGATTGTCTCTTGACAATTCTAAAATAGTTGTATAGCATTATTTACCAATAAGAACAAAGTGCCATGAAATCCTTGCCCGATAGCCTTGAAAGTAAGGGAAGAATGGCATGGCTTTTTTTCTTGTCGTTTTAATTCAATAAGGAGAATTATATTTTGAGACCAATAATGAAATTTGCAGCAGCCGCTGCGATGGCATTCAGCTTTGGAATGCTGCCGCAAGCGAATGCAGAGATAACGCTCAAGTCCAATGGACTGGGTGATGCCCTCATTTTTCCTGTTTATTGGGGGGTACCAGGTGTTGACAACTATTTTACCGTTAGCAATCGTTCTGGCGAGTGGGTACAAAGCCATGTTCGTTTTCGGAATGGCACATGGTGCGGTGAAAACCTTGACTTTGATGTCATCTTATCGCCAGGGGATGTGTTAATTTTCCGCGTTGCCGATGTCGATGGTGATGGTTATTGGGAAATTGATCAAAGTTTGGATCCCAAGAACTTTGAATACACGGGTATCTTAGGAAATTGTGGACCTGATACTGATAAAGGGCCAAACAATAGTGATACAGGCCTCCCCGGTGATCCGACTAATATGTGTATGAATCAAAATGATTTGTTAATACCTAATGCAACAGCAGAGCTTAATGAGGGATTGCTTGATCATGCTCGTAGCATGGGCTATGTCGAAGTCTTCGCTGAGGGTGTGCTTGACAATATGGACCATCGTATAATGGCCGAATTGATTGATCCTGAAAAAGCAGGTCAGCTTGCCGCTAAAGGTCAACGGGAAATTGGTAATAGATTGGGCACCAGTCTTTGGTCATGGGTTGATGCTAGTGATGGCTTCGCTACCGGCAGAAGAGCTTCAGACGTTGGCAATTGGTTGAGTGGCACGGCTTTTATCACTGTTGCAGGCTCGGGTATGGGTGTTGCCTACAACGCAGAAGCTTTACGTAATTTCCGCACTAACAGCCATTTACATCGTATTGATAACTATTCTCGTGATAATGCAGTCATTCTACATGACGAAAATTCTGTTGGCCAAGTTCATGGACCCAGTCCATTTGGTGACTATCTGTATTCATTTAAAAATGAAGATCGCCTGTATGAAAAGGAAGTCTCATTTAATAATACCTGGGGTCCAACGCTAGCAGATGGTGATGATTATGATTTACCAGATGAGTGCCATAGTGACTCCATAGTGCCTGAGATTGATAACTGGGATAATCAGTTTGAGGATCCGTCATTCCCTGCAATTAATAGTATTTGTGAAGTGAACAAAGCCATTCGTAGTGATGGGCAATTTTATACTAGCTTCTACTTTGCTGGCGAACCGTACAACAACTCAACTCTGAGCAGCTTTTATTTTGCACTTTTCCCCACTAAGTTTTATATTGGAGAAAGTAGTACTTTTTATAGTCAGACCACCTTTGCTGGTTATCTAGAGAAAGCCGTTAAACGACTGCTGATCGAAGCAAAGCCCATTTATCAGGAAATCTGGGATCATGAGGAACATCCTGGTATTCCTGTGGAAACATCTGATGAGTGTACAGTCTCACCTTGTATCTCAGAGAGACCACCTGCCAAGAGAATGGCATTGGGGCAATGTTTATCCGTCTTTACGGTTGATTTTATCAAGCAGTTTAATGATGCTGCTACAGACTTTAAGAAAGGAAAAGTGATTCTTGGGTGCGATGAAAGTTTTGGTGTCGCTTGCAACCCATTGAACAATCCTTTCGGAAACGCGAAGCTGGCACCCACTTGGCCGTTCATGGGTTATACCTTTGAAATAGGCGACGGCAGTGTGGGACAATGGAGAAATATGCAGCAACATTAAGAGTGGCTATAAAGACCTCAGAGGTTTTGAAAACCTCTGAGGTCTGGGCCAACTCAGAATAATATTCCAGACCTTTGATGTTTTTTTGTTTTCAAAACATCAAAGGTCTTTTTTTTTCTTTTTTTTTCTGTCGGCTCACCACTCACTGACCAGTGGAGCACTCATTTCATTACATTTACTTTCAGAAAAATTCAAAAAGGGAGAATTTATTTATGTCCCGCAACCGACTCTTGTTGGTAGTTTTCCTATATGTCTTATTGAGTTCTGTTAGCTATGCCTCTTTTGATATCAAACATTGTACAGCTGATTGTGGCAATGTGTTGGTAGGTGCCGCCTTTTTTCAACCAAATAGTATCACATGGGTGAGTAACGGTTCGTCTGGTACTATTGAGCTGAAAACCGGAGGTGTCTTCGGTTTTTCAGGTGATTCTATCTATCGTTCTCAGCTCCCATCAAGTAAGTGGCTTCATAGGTCTACTCATCTTGTGTCCGTAAACGCAATGTCCTCTTCCGTTTTCTCAATGGGACATTACTTCGCACCTGATAAAGCAGGGGAATTAGAAAACACCAACTCTTATCAAGCTCTATTAGATTCTGCTGGAACAGATCAAAAGGTAGTAACGGTACAGGGAAGAGGCATTGCCGATGATAAGAATAATCCTGCGATTACTTTAGATGTTGGTTTGAAGCGAGGTGCCGAAGAGCTATGTCAAGATGGAACTGCCCCGTGTGAAGTCACAGTGCCTGATAAAAGTAATCTGACTTTTACCGTTACCCCAAATGTAGCAAATGTGCCTGTTGGGGTACAGCCTGTCAAGCATGTTTTTATAGACCTGATTTTTCATGATACAAATACGCAATGTGAAAGTAAGCAGCAGTCCTTTAATACTCAAAATAGGACACCAAATAACTTCAATGATATAAATCAATATTATCATTATATGGGTAGCGGAGGACCATGGGAAACGAATGCTGCTTGTGATTTTTATGTTCCTTTTCTAGTTAGTGTTGGTAAGCCGTTTCAAATTCAAGCACAGAATCTGCGTTCCACGGAAGGAGGTTATGCAAATATCACATTTGCTGTACGGGGGCATTATGATCGCGATAATCCCAAAACATGGGGTAAAAGCCAACACACTTTTCATCTGAGAACTCCTACCACAGGTAAATTAAATGTCACGGTTAATGGAGAAGGAAGCGTCAGCAGTTTACCTGGTGGAATTAATTGTCCTACGACTTGCACAGCAGAATTCCAAGCCGGTACGAACGTGACACTGACTGCCACATCTGATATAGGTGTTGTTATTTGGAATGGGGATTGCAGCGAAAATGGCGTGGTGAATATAGGAATCGGTACGGTGAGGAATTGCACAGTGACATTCCCGTCTCTATTAGGAGATCATGCTTTAACGCTTGATCCAAATCTATCTTCATTAACTAAATTTTATGGAACGATATCAGTTGATGGAAAGAGTAAAGCTTTAAATTTTGGAAATCCCATCAATATTCAGCGCACTCAAAAGCTTGAGATTAATACTATCGCCATTGTTGATTCTAATGATGTAGGTAAACAAGCCGAAGTGCTTGTTGTGATGCAGGTTGGAAACAGCTACTATATGAAAATAGCGACTCCTAAAGAAGAAATTAAGTTCATTAAATGGACAGGGACGGAATTTCTTGCAGCAGCAGGCTATCAGGATTCTTTAGAGGCACATTTGGAGATTAAGGCTTTCGGAAAAAATTTCTTTCAGGAAATGCCGAATATAGGGGGAGTGGTAAATGTCTGGATAGGTTATCGCCTTATTGACACGGGCAATATCGTGTTTAATGAAATTGCTATTCCTTTTAATATACAGTAAATAACATTTCAGGTATAAAAGGAGTCCAAGATTTATCTTGGAAGAGCAGATCGTCCAAGATAAATCTTGGACTCCAAAATACCATAAAAATATTTTTTTTATGAGGACATTATGAAAATAAAGTTAGCCATTGGCTTATGTTTGAGTGCCAGCTTATTATTTAACACCAGTTTTGCTCAAGAGGCAACACCATCGACAGAAAAAGCACCAGCGGTTGTGCCCGGCGAAGTGCTTGAAACAGCGATAGATAACTACATGAAAGCTTGGAAAGAGCAAGACTTTAAAACCATGCGTGCTTATGAAAGTTGGGAAGGTGGACCAGAATTAGGAGAAGTCAAATACATCCAATCTTTTGATGCTCATTTCAGGGTTCACAATTGGAAGATAACTAAGATGCTGGATATCGGCAATGATGAATACAAGGTATGGCTCTTAATGGACCATAATCTGCCTAAACAAATAGCCGGTTTTTTACCACCGGATCAAACGGTTCGATCCACACGCTTTCAATGGTGGAAAAAACAAGGCGACAAATTTGTGCATTTGTTTCATATTGAACGCCAAAGATTGATGGAACTGATAGTGCCAAAGTAGTCCACCTGCTCACGATTTTAAAAATCCTATTTCTTGAAGAAATAGGATTTTTTTTTAACATTTAGGGAGTGGGCAATTTGAATTTTGGAGTCCAAGATTTATCTTGGAAGGGGCGTGGCAAGCAAATCAGGAGTGATGATATGAGTGATACTTATGAACTTGAGAATAACGCGATTGATGGGGAAGATGAAATGGGCTCGTTAAATCATAGCACGGTGCAAACCAATTTAGCTGGTTTACTTAAGTTTAAATGTGAGAAAGAACTAGCCGTCATGACAGAGTTAAGTTTGGATATTAGCCAACATGATCTAAGCGAGTACCGGCTTGGTATTAAGGATGAAATTAAGCCTGATGTTTGTGCTTACCTGAATGCGCCTGTGGTACCAAATAAAGAGAATGATTTATTGAAAGTCTCTCAAATGCCTGACTTAGCCATTGAAATACTTTCACCGAGACAAGCCGTTAGTTATCTCATCAGGAAAATCAACGCCTATTTTGCGGCTGGCGTTAGATCCTGTTGGTTGGTTATTCCTAGCAATAAATATATAGGTGTTTATTCATACCCAAATGAATGGGAAGCCTTTGATGTTAAACGCGATACTGAAGTTATTGACAAAGTGATGGACATTCATTTACCTATTGCGAAGGTATTTAGCTAGTTGGACAACTCTAAAACACACTCTGAAAAATCCTATTTCTTCAAAAAATAGGATTTTTTTTAACAACATCAACATCACTATGATAGCGAATGAACAACACGCTTGGCAATGCACAAAAATATCTCAACTTATCAGCCGCATTGCTACCCACATTGCCTTCTCATCAACAGAAACCTTACTAGAATTATCTCACTATGGTTTAACCCCTGTTGAGAGTTTCTCACCCACCGAAGAAAGTGAGCGAGACATAGAAACCTCTATTCCCCTCTTAAATGGAAAAACCGTGCAATGGCAGATAGCGAATAGTGAACCTATTTCTGCGATTTTTTTGAAATTGGGCACCTGCGGCAGGATTAACCAGTGTCACTTAGCACTCTCTATCTTTAAAAAACAACAAGATAGACTTGTCACAGAACTTAAACTAGAAGGCGCAAGCGTACAAGATAATCAATGGACTCAATTTATTTTAGACACGCCTTTGTTGCCCAACCAGTATATTTGTCAATTGCAATCACCCGATGCTGATAATAATAACAATACCCTATTTCTCTGGTTGACTGTCGAAGACGCTTTTTCAATAGAGTCTCGCACACTAGAATTATCTGACTACATCCCTATCCTGAGCCTTTCGCCCACACAAAAAACGCATCGAAATATAGAAAGCACTCTTCCTATCAAGCGTGGAAAAAGACTACAATGGGCATTAGCCAAAAACAATGAACCGATTTCGACGATTTATTTGAAATTGGGGACAGGCGGCAGGATTAATCAGTGTCACATAGCGCTCTCTATCTTTAAAAAACAACAAGATAGACTGGAATTAGTGACGCTTGCTAAACGAGAAGGGACAAGCGTACAAGATAAACAATGGACTGAATTTGTTTTAGAGCCGCCATTGTTGCCTGGAGAATATGTTTGTCAATTGCAATCACCCGATGCCGGTCATAACAATACAATCTATCTCTGCTTAACAGCAAAAACGGAACAAAAACGAGGAATAGCCAATTATTGTTATGTCTCATCCCCATCGCAAGCGCAACTCACTCAATTTCCCCTCATCAGTCTGATTATCGTGGTGGCTCAAGAAACACCCTATTTGTCTCATTGTTTAAACAGCATCGTGACGCAAATTTATCCACATTGGGAAATCTGTCTCGTCGCCGCAGACAATACCGCACTTGAAGAATACCGCCGCCGATTTCCAAATCAAATCAAACTGGCTGACAATCAAACATCAAATCCCTATAACACCGCCCTAGAAATGGTGACAGGCGAATATGTCGCGCTCATCGAACCTGTTGACTTATTAACTGAAGATGCCTTATTAGAAATTGCCAAATGGATTAATCAATCTAGCGCAGATATGCTCTATTCTGATGAAGATCAGGTGAATGAAAGCGGACTCTTTGATGCGCCCTATTTTAAACCCGATTGGTCAGCAGAAATGCTCAAGGGACAACTGTACACCGGACAACTCAGCGTTTATCGTACCCATTTACTCAAAAAAATCGGCGGATTTCGCGGAGAATTACAAGGAGACATGACACTCCGATTCACCGCACAAACCCAGCGTATTCAACACATACCCAAAATTCTTTACCATAAACGTCCGCAACCACCGCTTTCCAGCACCTTAAGACTCAAAATGCTTCAAGCCGCCTTAGAGAGAGAAGGACAAGGAGGGCACGTCACGCTCAATACCAGTGCCCCAAATACTTGCCTCCTACATTACCCAGTCCAAGGAGAGCCGCTGGTTAGCATTATCATACCGACTAAAGATATGGCGGATACACTGGCACAGAATATTGAAGCCATCCGCACCATCACCACCTATCCCCACTGGGAAATCATTATTGTCGATAATGGCAGCACAGAAGCCGCCACTTTTGCCTTATTTGAAAAATATCAAGCAGAATTGGGGACAAAATTCACCGTCTCTCGACACGACATCCCCTTTAATTTTTCCAAATTGGTCAACCAAGGCGTGAAGGCAGCACAAGGAGAGATTATCCTATTACTCAATAATGATACCGAAATTTTAGGACCACCAGACTGGTTACAAGAAATGATTGGCTTTGCCCAACACCCTGAAATCGCCTGTGTCGGCTGTAAATTATTGTATCCAGAGGACAATACCATACAACATGCTGGTATCATCTGTGGCATAGCAGGCATAGCGAATCACAGTCATAAACATTTTCCGGCAGAAAGTCGCGGATATTTTGATCGCTTAGCGATGGTTAGCAACTACTCAGCCATCACAGGAGCTTGTCTGATGATTAAACGGAAATTATGGGACAAAGGCTTTGATGAAAAATTACCCATCGCCTTCAATGACGTTGATTTTTGTCTCAAATTACACACAAAAGGATTACGTCATGTCGTGCTGCCACAAGTCACCTTTTATCACCACGAATCCAAAACGCGAGGACAAGAAGATACAGCGGCAAAACAGGCACGTCTGAGCCAAGACGCAACCTACATGGAACAACGTTGGGGAACACTATTGCAAAACGATCCTTTTTATAATCCTCATTTAAGCAGAGAAAGTGAAGATTTTAGTCTCAGTCGAGAATCTATTTACTATTGTGTATAAAAGGAGTCCAAGATTTATCTTGGTCGATATTTAAATTTTTAACAACCCAAGGTTGCAAGGCACCCTCGATCAATCTGTGTGTCATGGCAGTGGGATGTCCATCATCATCAATCATAATTTTTGATTGCGAATGTTCCTTAATGGCATCATAAATCATTGGTAGTAATGATAAAAAAGGTAATTTTTCTGCTTTTGCCCAGCGAGAAACCCTTTCATCCAGAGCAAAGGCATATTGAATGTGAGCCTCGTTGAAATTAGGACCGATCAAAGCCATGTTGGCAATCATAACCGAAATGCCACGCTGGCGAAAAGATGACACGACATAATCCAAGTAAAGTTGCGTCATGCCCCATGGCTTGTCAAGTACCGCTGGCGCAATAGTATGTTGGCTCCCCCCCAATAAGCGCTTTTTAAACGCATCTATCGCCTCTTGTTCTTCCTTGTTATAAGTGAATTTCTTATTTTGTTCAATGATTTCATCAAGAGACGAATGAACGAAGGACCGCCATCCTCTCCGCAATAAGGTATAGAGCCGCCATTTAGACAAAAAAGTGCCACTCATGAGCAAAGCCTCATCCTCAATAAAAGGCATCGTAAAATAAGACTGCTCAAGAAGCCGATCATCAGAAATATCATTTTCAAAAATCAGTATGAGCACAGCATCAGGAGAGGTTGACAAATAGCGTTTTAAATTTGTCGCATAATAAAGAGGGCTTGCCCCCTGTACACCCATATTAACCACTTCCCAACGCGCTTGCTGTAGGTTTTCGCCAAGCAGATAAGAAAAGGTTTTATTAAACGAACTTCCATGCCCCTCTACGATGGAATCTCCTATAACAATCAATCGCTTAACGTCTGGAGACTTAGGCAAAATTTCCGGCCCCCGAAACCCCATCGAATTGATTTCATAATCAACTTGATAGTATGAGCGTGCTTGTATATATCTTGAACCAGGAATATGAAAATGAATATAGGGACGCGCTCGCATGATGTAGGGATTCGCACCATAAGGATCTATGGTGCTAACGGGTGGTGGAGCGGGTAAAGTCTGTAATGTTACAAAAACACGCGCCAATAATTCCCCTATTGCCAATACTAGCACAAGGGTTACGAGAAGCATTAAAAAATAAAATAATGGTTTTTTGCCTTTCATATATTATTTATCCAATTGTTGTTAAAAAAAATATTGAATCACGGATTTTACGGATGACGCAGATTGCGCTGATTAAAAACAAAAACCGACAAGCGCGGAAAGCTTTCTCGTTTCGCCGCGAAGTGCTCATCGTTATACACAAGTTTAACTGCTTTTAAGTCTTGGTTTTTTCTGCCGGACGGGGTTTGCAACCCCGTCCGAAACGTTTTCATTCAAAAATGTTACGGAGCAGGTTGCAAACCTGCTCCTGCAAGAAGTTTTCAAGTCTAATCGCAAGGATTTTTTTCATCCCGCTCATCGAGCCGACACAAGTGTCTTTCCGACTTGAGGTGTCTAACGATGAGTGCGGAGCAAAGGAGACGCAGTAACGGAGCTTCGCTACGATCATGCCTGCTTGAACGCTCCTGCACCACACAAAAGCCATATCAGATTCTATTCTGCAATCAATATTCCCAATTGCCCTGAATATCTTTTAATGGTAAAACTTCAATTTTTTCATGAATCTGATACTTGGTGCTTCCCGGATAGACTACCCACAGTTTTTCTAAATTCAAAGAGGAGAGGGCAGAAATCATTGATTTTGTTAGAGCCGGCGCATCTGTAAACTTAAATTCACAGGCCCAATGCTTGCCGTCGTGTTGCCAGAATAAATCGACTTCTGCCCCGGAATGAGTCGCCCAAAAGTAGGCTTGTTCATCATATTTTTCAATACTTCTCCAAACACAATCCAAAGCAAATCCTTCCCAAGAACTGCCTAGTTTGGGATGCCGATAGAGTGCTTCTTGGGTTTCGATAGCTAATAGCGTGTGGAAAATGCCACAATCACGAAAATAGAGTTTTGGACGCTTTACCAGTCGTTTGCCAATATTGACATACCAGGGTTGTAATGTTCTTACCATGAAGGTTCCAACCAAAATATCAATATAATGCCGCACAGTCGTATCAGCAATACCAAATGATCGACCGATTTCTGAAAAGTTAATCATATTGCCATGATAATGACTCACCATATGCCAGAATCGCCGCAACGTCTCGGCTGGGATACGAATTCCCAATGCTGGAATATCCCGTTCCAGAAACGTTCTAATGTAATCTTCACGCCATTGATAACTCATTGCATTATCTGATGCTAAAAATGAAGAGGGCAAACCACCTCTGAGCCATAACTGTTCTATTTCGTCTGGCTTGATATCCATTTTCCGGAATCCTAACAGGGTATAGTAGGAAATTCGACCGGCAAGGCTCTCCGAACTTTGGCGGATTAAATCCCGTGACGCACTTCCTAAAATCAAATAGTGTTGTTCAGGGATCGTATCAACTAAAAAACGGATTAACGGAAATAATTCGGGTTGACGCTGAATTTCATCAATGATGATCAAACCTCGACACCGTCCAAGCGTTAATTGCGGGTTTTGAAACTGAGCTAAATCCAGTGGATTTTCAAGGTCAAAATAATGATTTGCTTGAAATTGTCTAGCTAAGGTTGTTTTTCCAGATTGTCTGGGACCTAATAATGCTGTTACTTTATACGTGGAAAGTCTTTTCTGAATCTCTGCATAATCAATGCGACGTTGCACTATCATCTATTTTCGCCCGTTGAAATTTCGGTGATTATAACAGAATTTTCAAGTCTAATCGCAAGGATTTTTTTCATACCGCGCTCATCGAGCCGACACTTTTGAGAGCTGCTTAAATAAAAATCCTATTTCTATTTTTTTTTCTCGTTCCCACGCTCAGGAGTCCAAAATTCATTTTGGACAAGGCACCCAAGATAAATCTTGGACTCCTTAAAAAGAGTGTGGAGCGCGGGAACGATAATCTACCTTAAAACAGCGTATAAATAAACGGCGCAACGGCAGAGCCTTGCGTCAACACAATCAGTCCGCCTAATAACAACAACACGAGAATAATCGGTGCCAGCCAAAATTTCTTGCGGACTTTCATAAATGCCCAAAGATCTTTCATTAACTCTAACACTAGAAAGGATGCTCCATATGTTTAGGTGAACGGAAATGCGTTATATTGCGGTAACTCTCAGAATCAGAAGGCTTATTTTTAACCGGATTTTTTCCAAACAAACGCATGATTGAGCCCATTGGCGTAATAATCAAATAAAACGCCAGTGCTAAAATAATGCGAGTATTTATCCAGCCAATTACCAAAGCAATAGACATCCAGCCTTGATAAATCCATTTTAATCCGTTGGGTATCACTAAAGCCAAAGCCCAAAGTACTCCGGCAAGAATCCAAGGCCAATAGGGATAAGCGAAACCGAATATCCACGGAAATAATAACCCAAATAAGCCCACAAACAGGGCACCAGTTATCAGTCCAAATTCACGTAATCCTTTTTTATCAGGTATTTCAATGTGCTGCATAATTAATCCAACTCAAATTCCTGTTTCCACGCCTCATCTTTAGCCCATTCAGGTTGATTGTGCTTAGACAACAAAAAATTCTCCAACACCAAATAATCCATCTCTGTCCGCATAAAGCATTGATAAGCCTCTTTAGGCGTACATACCAAGGGCTCTCCGCGCACATTAAAAGATGTATTGACCAACACCGGGCAACCCGTTAACCCATCAAACTGTTTCAGCAACGCATAATAACGGGGATTCGTCTCTGGATGCACCGTTTGAATACGCGCAGAATAATCTAAATGCGTGATAGCGGGCAGCTTTGAGCGCGGGACATTGAGTTTTTCTATTCCAAATAAATTTTCCTGCTCTTCAGTCAGCGGCAAACGAAATTCTGGCTTGACATAGTCCACCAATAACATATAAGGACTGGCTCTATCAATCTCAAAATAATCGCTCACTCGCTCATGCAAGACAGACGGTGCAAAAGGGCGAAAAGATTCACGGTATTTAATCTTCAGATTCATCACCGACTGCATTTTAGGGCTACGTGGATCGCCGATAATAGAACGTCCCCCCAAAGCACGCGGCCCAAATTCCATCCGTCCTTGAAACCAGCCGACGACATTTTCCTCTGCCAAACTCGATGCCACTTTAGGAAAAAGTTCATCATCAGCTAAATATTCATAAGCTGCATTAATGGAATCAAGATAGCGACGGATTTCATCCTCATCAGAATGAGGCCCTAAATAAGCCCCCTGCATCATATCTGTCCCATTAACGACTTGTCTTGGATTATCCAAATATTCATACCAAATACTCAAAGCCGCCCCTAAAGCACCGCCGGCATCTCCCGCAGCGGGTTGAATCCAAATATCTTTAAACAAATTTTCTCGCAAGAGCCGCCCATTGGCAACGCAATTGAGAGCCACCCCTCCCGCTAAACATAAATAATCCACGCCCAACTCTTTATGGACAGTACGCCCCAAACGGAGAACAACTTCTTCAGTCACCGCCTGAATAGAACGCGCCAAATCCATCTCGCGCTGCGTTAAAGTGCCCTCTGCTGGACGCGGTGGACCCCCAAACAGCTTATCAAACTGACTATTGGTCATGGTTAATCCAACGGCATAGTTGAAATAACGCATGTTTAATTGAAAAGTGCCATCCTCTTTCAGATCAATCAAATTATCCAAAATAGTCTGAACATATTTCGGCTCCCCATAAGGTGCCAAACCCATCAGTTTATATTCGCCTGAATTCACTTTAAACCCAGTAAAATAAGTAAACGCCGAATATAATAACCCTAATGAATGTGGAAAATCAATTTCCCATTGAGGGGTCAATTGATTATCATCACCTAACCACACGCTAGTCGTTGCCCATTCTCCCACGCCATCAAGACACAACACGCCGGCTTTTTTAAAAGGGCTGGGAAAAAAAGCCGAAGCGGCATGGGCTTGATGATGTTCACTAAATAATAAAGGCGGCAATTGAGTGCTCCCCAATGCCGCCAATTCTTTTTTGAGCACACTTTTCAGATACAGCTTTTCTTTCAGCCAAATGGGCAGGGCTTGTACAAAAGATCGAAAACCTTTGGGCGCAAAACCCAAATAGGTTTCTAAGAGACGCTCAAACTTTACCAGTGGCTTATCATAAAACACGACATGATCGACATCTTGCATAGAAATTTGTCCAATATCTAAACAAGAACGAATGGCATGTACTGGAAAGCGAGCATCATGTTTTTTGCGCGAAAAGCGCTCTTCTTGTGCAGCGGCTATAATGTCACCGTCGCGGATTAAGGCGGCGGCACTGTCGTGGTAATAGGCTGAAATACCTAGAATATTCATATAAAAATCGTCATAAATCGACGCTCCGCGTCCTGCAAATAATCACTTATCAAACAAATCTTGCGACGTTTTCGGCGTTAAACCAAAATGCTGCCACGCCAAACGTGTCACCATGCGCCCCCTTGGAGTACGCACCAAAAAGCCCTGTTGTAGCAAAAACGGCTCTATCACATCTTCTATGGTACCACGCTCATCACCGATGATCGCGGCCAAACTTTCTACACCCACGGGTCCACCATCAAATTTTTCCATGATAGCAGTCAGTAATTTTCTGTCCATCATATCTAAACCGTAAGTGTCAACATTGAGTAAATCCAATGCTTTTTGTGCTATTTTTTGACTAATCACGCCATCAGCACGCACTTGGGCATAATCACGCACCCGTCGCAATAAACGATTAGCAATACGCGGTGTCCCACGCGAGCGGCAAGCTAACTCATTTGCCCCATCAGCGTCAATTGACACATTTAAAATTTCGGCAGAACGGATAATAATAGCCGCTAAATCTTGATGATTATAAAACTCTAATCGTTGCGAAATGCCAAAACGATCCCGCAAAGGCGAAGTCAGTAAACCGGCACGGGTGGTCGCTCCCACCAATGTAAAGGGCTGCAAATCCAATTTAATAGAACGGGCGGCGGGACCTTCACCTATTATTATATCTAGTTGAAAATCTTCCATCGCTGGATACAGAATTTCTTCAACAACGGGACTTAAGCGATGGATTTCATCAATAAATAGCACATCACGCGGCTCTAAATTGGTCAACAAAGCGGCTAAATCGCCAGCGCGTTCTAAAACAGGGCCGGATGTTTGGCGAATATTGACTTCCATTTCGTTGGCTATGATATGTGCCAAAGTGGTTTTACCTAAACCCGGTGGACCAAAAATCAACACATGATCAAGTGCCTCTTCCCGCGACTTGGCAGCCGGAATAAAAATTTCCATTTGCTCACGGGTGCGTGGTTGGCCTGCATAATCGGCTAAACGTCGCGGACGAATAGCCTTATCAATGGCGCGTTCTTCAGTATTGACTGATGGACTGATTAAACGATCTGTTTCAATGGTCACAATAATGGATATGAGTTTTGAGATGATGGTTTATTATATACTATTCAAAGAAATCCTATTTCATCTAGTACAACGGATTAGGGGAATAAACGGATTGTTAAAGACTTGGACTCCTTTCATAACAGAAATTTTTAAAACAGGCACGACTCAATCCGTTTATTCCCCTAATCCGTTGTACTAGATAGACTTTTTGTGTTAAGAAACACACCATTCCAATCCGCCCGGTAATGAAGTCGCAGCATATTCAAAATGGAGTATCCGTCGATGCGAAGGCTTTAAACTGGCAGATGAGGCATGAAGTAGTAACGGGCGCATAATCATAGCGCCCCCTTTTGAAACCGGACATAAAACCGGCGGAGTGATTTGTCGCAACGCTTGCATCTGTTCATGGCGAAGACGTCCTCGACGGTGGCTGCCCGGTATCACTGATAATGCGCCATTTTCAGCAGTACAATCATCCAAATGGAGCCGGAGCGTCAACATTTTCTCAAGTATAAAAGCTGGCGGCTGTACATGTACAATCCCCGCCTTTTCAGACCAAGGACCAAAACCCGCTACATTACGCCGTTTGGCAACGGCAATCGTAATATCTTGATGCCATGTCACTTTCCAATTAGCTTCACTGGTTTTATCAAAAAAAATGGCGCGAACGATTTTGGCCTCCTTTCCCAAAATTGGCTCAATCAGGGCACGCAAATTCGCTTGTTGCATTAAAGTTTTCAAAAAAGGTACTGCATTCAACAAATTGCGAATGGCATAAACCTGACCTCGACGTACTCTTGTCACATCCCCTAAACGGACTTTATTCAGTGCATTTATGATGTCATTAATTGTGCAATTATAAATAATGGGTGGTACAATGACAAACCCATCTTGGGTGATTTTGTCCACATAACTTGCTTGCTGCATTTTATTATTCAAAGTTTGGATTATTATTAAAATTTTTTATTTGCTCTTATGCATACAAACGATTGTACTACAATATACAAAAACATTAGCACTAATCTTGAAAAAGTGATGATCGGTCAAGCCAGTGCCATCAAAAAACTATTAGCCGCCTTTGCCTGTGGGGGACATGTGCTGTTGGAGGATTTACCAGGTACAGGTAAAACGACTTTAGCCAAAGCATTGGCCAAATCTATCCAAATGGACTATCAACGTATTCAATTTACCCAAGATTTGCTACCTTCTGACATTTTAGGCGTGTCCATTTTTGACCAAAGTACCCATTCCTTTAATCTCCATAAAGGGCCAGTGTTTACCGATATTTTGTTGGCTGATGAAATTAATCGCGCATCCCCCAGAGCACAATCAGCATTGTTGGAAGTCATGGAAGAAAAACAAGTCAGCATAGAAGGTAAAACTCATTCATTAGAAGAATTTTTTGTCATTGCCACACAAAATCCCATTGAATTTCATGGCACTTATCCGCTACCTGAAGCACAAATGGATCGCTTTGCAATGCGTTTTAGCTTAGGTTATGTCAGTGCAGAGGAAGAAGTTAATATTCTCGAACTGGTGCAACAGACTGTCACCGCCTGTGCCAATCGAGACGATATTCAGAAACTGAGGCAAGCTGTCCAAACGGTACGTGTCAGTCAAGAATTAAAACACTATATAGTTAACATAGTCAGAGAAACTCGCAATTATCCACCTATCAAAGTTGGAGCGAGTCCACGGGCATCGTTGACTATGATGAAAGTGGCACAAGCATTCGCCTTATTTGACGGAATGGATTTTATCACGCCAGAGCATATCCAAGAAATCGCTGCACCTGTGATTGCACATCGTCTGAAACTCGATGAACACAGTCGCTTGAGCGGATTAACGGGTGAAACGCTGGTCAAAGAAATTTTGAATCAAGTTGAACCACCCATTTAAATTATTTTGAAATGAGATATTTTTTATTCCATAATTTTCGAGCGATATTTGCCTTGGATCGCTGGATCAAGCAACGTTTTACTAAAATTGGCTTATTGCTACTCGCTAGCTCGATAGCCGCTGGCGTGTTTGGCATCGACACTCGGCAAAATTTAGCTTATCAATTATTTTCCCTTTTGCTGGCATTATTGCTGTTAGCCATCTTCAGTAGTTGGTTTTTTAGAGTGCGTTTAACGGCGCGACGTGATTTACCACGATTGGCTACCGTTGGCGAAAGCTTGCACTATCAAGTGCAAGTACAAAATCATACCCAAAAACAGCAACAAAGTTTGGTATTACGAGAGAATATTAAATTGCATCCGCCTAGCTTTGAAAGTTTTTTAAGGGCAAAAGAACCGGGACAAAAAAAACGTAACTGGTTTGATAATTATGTGGGTTATCCACGTTGGTTATGGTTGATGAATAGGGCAGAAATTGCTGAACAAAGCTTGCCAACCATCTCTCCCAATTCTTCAGTTTCCATTAAAATGACTCTCACGCCCTTACGGAGAGGATATGTAGATTTCACCGGTATGACATTTGCCCGTTCTGATCCGCTGGGATTATTTAATGCCTTCTACACGATTGATATGCCCACTCGCTTACTGGTTTTGCCTAAACGTTATCCTGTCAGTGAAATATCGCTATCAATTGCAAGAAAATTTCAAATGGGTGGCGTACCATTAGCATTAGGAACTGGGGAGCAAGCCGACTTTGACCACTTGCGCGAATATCGTCCGGGTGATTCATTACGACATATCCATTGGAAAAGTTGGGCAAAAGTTGGAAAACCCATCGTCAAAGAATTTCAAGATGAATTTTTTGTTCGCCATGCCCTCATTTTTGACACATTTACCGAAGAAGCCGGCGGAGAAGTATTTGAAGCCGCAGTCTCTGTTGCCGCCTCTTTTGCCGGTGCGCCGCGCAACCATGAAGTTTTATTAGATTTGATGTTTGTTGGTACGCAAGCCTATAGTTTTACCAGTGGACGCGGATTGGCACAAAGCGAGCAATTGCTAGAAATATTGGCTTGTGTGGAAACCTGTACTGCTCAACCCTTTCAGGACTTATACGACTTAGTGATGGAACACACCGCCGCCCTCAGTGCCTGTGTTTGTATTTTATTAAATTGGGATGAGCCCCGCCAAAAGCTGCTACACTCCTTGACAGAAAAAGGGGTTTCGTTTTTGGGAATTGTGGTCAGTGAATTAGAAATCGATACTGAAAAATTTCCAACAGTGCATGTCTTGCATCCTGATGCGATTGCTGAGGGGTTGGCAAAGTTTTAGACTCAGAACATTCTTTGCATAGCAAGCGTAGGGTGCGTGCGCCAAGCGAAGCTTGGCATTTCTTGCTGGGTGAAAGTCCCGGTCAGGTAAGGGCTAACCACCCACCTGTATCGAGTGTTGCGTGTC
>JALXAQ010000015.1 GCA_026991885.1 Thiotrichaceae bacterium | reverse complement strand
ATAACGGCCGGTATCACTGGAAACAAGGTATAATGAGAAGGCTGGTTCACCCACGGGCAAGAATATAGTATCTTGCTCGAAACAAAAAAACGCAGTCACGATGCTGCAAAAAAGGGGTGAACCAGCTATGAAAAGCATAACAATTGGAATGGATCTTGGCGATAAAAATCATGTTGTATGTGTGTTAAATGCAAAAGGTGATATTGTCACCGAAACCAATATAAAGAACGACAGAGAATCAATAAAGACTCTGTTCGGTAAATACAAAAACGCAACCGTCGCTATTGAAGCAAGTACCCACTCCCCCTGGATTAGCAGACAATTGTCATCATTGGGCTGTGAAGTTCTGGTAGGAAATCCACGAAAGTTACGAGTAATCTGGGATAGTGACGATAAAACAGATAAAAGAGATGCAAAAATGTTGGCTCAAATAGCCCGTTTTGACCCCAAGCTGTTATATCCTATTACGCACCGTGGAAAGCAAGCCCAAATTGATTTGGAGATCTTGCAGGCACGGGATAATCTTGTGAAGAACAGAACAAATATGATCAATCATGTTCGTGGGAGTGTAAAAGCACAGGGCGAGCGTCTTTTGTCCTGCGGTGCAGCAAGTTTTCATAATAAGGTGGAAGAGTCCATGCCTGATTTTCTCAAAGAAACGCTGACACCAATGGTTGAGATTATAGGGCGTCTCACAGATCAAATTAAGGAATATGACCGAAAGATCGAACAGGTCAGTAAAGAGCAATACCCCGAAACAGAGTTGTTACGTGCCATAAAGGGAGTAGGTTCTGTGACAGCTCTAGCTTTTGTACTTATCCTGGAAGATCCTGAACGATTTTCTAAAAGTCGCCAGGTTGGTAGCTTTCTTGGTTTAACCCCTCGTCGAGATCAATCTGGTGAAATTGACAAACAACTCCGAATAACCAAAGCTGGAAATCCCTTTTTACGGAGACTGTTAGTGGGGGCAGCGCAATACATTATGGGCCCATTCGGTGAAGAGTGCGATTTAAGACGTTTTGGTCTCCGTCTCTCAGGCAGGGGCGGAAAAAATGCAAAACGGAGGGCCGTAATTGCAGTTGCCAGAAAATTAGCGGTATTGCTTCATCGTCTCTGGCAACACGGTGAAATGTACGAACCTATTCACAGTAATTGTAAGGGCAAATTAGCAAAAGCTGCGTAACATAGTGGGAGAGACCCTCAAGGACAATGTTCCACCTTATTGGCAACGTCCGGGAGTTTTATACATAAAATGCTCTATCTTAAGTGCAGTGGGAGGCTACGAAGGAACATTCTCCTTGACCGCCCCTCCCACTATGTTGAACCGACAGATGATTTTTCAAAACGAAAATAGTTATTTTCGTTTGAAGTAATAAAGACAGTAGATGCTTGATTAGCTCTCTTAGTTTCACTGAAGAGAACAACTTATTTGTAAGACCCTAAAAGATAACGTCCCGTCCGGAAGACTGCGAAATTCCGCTAGATCCGTCATTAGCCAATGACACAAAAGAGATCGGAAACAAGGTTGCAGCTTCCACGACGGACTATACAATGCATCGAGCTTATGGCTGAGCTCATAAAAGAATGCGGATGGAAGCGTGACGTTTGGGATTACAGATAAAAGTCGTTCGCCACGTCGAACTATTGGTTGACAAGCCTTCTCATGGAAGCAGAGTTATCGACCAACTAGATACGGAGTATATATGTTAAATTCACATGGGAATGTGGCCTGAAAACCGGACTGCTTGTTTTCCATGTGTATACAATTGTTAGCCATTTTATGCAGTTATTAACGGCTTGATACTATTATTAAACTTAGCAGATGAATCATGTTTTGATGTCATTAAGTACAAGAACATACCTGAGCTAGATTTTATTTGTAGCTCACCATATAAGCAAACTGGAATTTCGTAATTATCTTTAAAACGACGATCAGGGCCACCTTTTTTGTTTGGATGCTTCCACGTATAGTCAACTACTTCCGCATCACTTGGTGGCTTTTCTTCGATAAATCTTGTGGTGCCGTTTCCTACTGAAAGATCCTCATACTCGACAAATCCAACTCCTTTATCATCGTAGATTAAAATTCCATCAGGCATCATATATAAAGTTTGGCTTCTTGCCTTTAATACAGGCACGTCAATATTTGTCTCAACCCATGGAGGTTTGCCTTCACCGACTTGTGCATCTGATCTGTTGACAAGGTTGCTTGCTCCTGCGTTTAATTTTGATTCATTAATATTACCGATATTTCTTGAATCTATAAGTGCCCACACCTTGTTATTTGAAGCGAGATTATTAAATGCAGATATAAGTTGCTTGTATAATGTTCCTTTTTTGTCCTCAAAATCATACTGTATGCTCACAGTTCTCCGTTTGGACTCCCAATGAGCTATAGCTATTGTAGCTATAGTTCCAATTAACAATGCAATTGCTCCGGCGATTGTGCTTTGTGAGAATAAAAATAGTGATAGAATAAGAAAAGCCCCTCCACATAAATAATCTAGTCTTGTTGATTTATATGACTGATTTAACTTGTCAATAAGTTCTTTTCTTGACTTGGGAACCAAGTCCTGTGATGAAGCAGAATTATATTTGATGGCATCAGGATGAGATGTTTCGACCTGTTCAACTTCTTGATTATTTTGATTACGTTGAGATTTATTTCTGTTTTGTTTTCCACCCAATTCTTTTCTGTAATAAAGAC
>JALXAQ010000014.1 GCA_026991885.1 Thiotrichaceae bacterium | reverse complement strand
AATTTAAATTATTTTGTCTAATATTCATCTATATTTATCTATAATTTTCTATAAAATTAGTGAATGTATTTAATACTTGCAGTCAATCAGGAAATAGGTTATTTAATTGAAATAAAAGATTATACTGATCCTAATACTAAGATATTAACCATGAATGAATTGATTGAAGCAATTATTAATAAAGTCATTTCAACTTTAGCAGCCATTTTACCGATGAAAATTAACGTCAATGTGTCTAAAGACAAATTTATAACGGTTTGTAGGGGCAATCCTTTATGGTTGCCCTCGATACTTAATGGCATTGCCTATACAACCCCACTACAACAAAAAAAAATGTCCGGGCGGACCGCCTATTAGATGGTTGGCACGATTAATCTGAAGGAATAATTTCAATGCCATTAAGTAGGGGCAATCCTTTATGGTTGCCCTCTTAATGGCATTGTTTTATACGGTACTCACCCTATATTTTTTTTTATATTCTCCTTTTTTTTCTAAAATCACAGTATCGTTTTCAAACAAACTGCTTTTGAGAGCTTTAATAGCAATCTCAACATCCGACTTGACATGCTTATCCACTAGCACATCAAACCGATCGGATACATCCGCCTTGGTGCGTTTCCCTTCTTTGACTTCCCGTACATGACGTTTTTGTTCATCTTCCGCCTCCGCTAATTCCGCTCTTTCTTTTCCATCAATGGATAAATAAACCCGATAATTCGCCTTAAAACTTTTTTTACGCGCCATTTCATAAGATTTTGGAAATTCTCCCGCCGCCATTTCTCCCTTTTCTTGAAGCTTTTTAATCAGTTTTTTTGCATTTTGCCCCTTGAGGCCGATTTCACTACAAACTTGTTTAGCATTGAAAGGATTCGCAAGATGCGCTATCAGTAATTGTGTGAGGATTTTTCGAGTCTCTTGCCGAACAAAAATTTGAGTGCCATTGAAAACCGTGTGCTGCATGTATAGTTGATCAAAATAAAAAAATTGGCCGCGATCGGCGAGCGCCAAGTTTAATAATTTAACAAAACCTTTCGTCACTTCGCGTGGATCAGGAATGCAACAGCGAGCGATATCTAATATTTGTGCCCATGCTTCAAATATGGCTCTTTGAAATAGGGCATATTGGAGCATGGGTGAGACTTGCTCATCTTTTGCCTTTTTGACTGTTGACTCAAAATTGCGGCAAACTAAACGCGCACTTTCAAACGATTTTCCCTCACCAATTGGCATATAATCGAGAATTTGATTGATAACTTGTCGTGCATCTAAAGCATCTTGCTGATCGCTATCACCGAGTTTTTTTATATGATTCAATTCCTTGTAAAAAATCTCAAAAGCCAAATTAAATTCATGTGTATTAAAAAAGATAAGCTCAAGACAGGGAATCAGGTATTTTTTGATCTGCGCTTCAAGGATATTTTTCTGGCTCAGAGAAAATTTATTCCATTTGACGATAGGATAATCAATTGCCATTTCCTCTTCATCCCCGTTAGGATAAAGTTCATTTGTGACATCATCCAGCTTCAAAATGTATTTAAGCAGCAGCTTTCGGTTTCCGATACTGTTATCTAACGCTAAGTCGATAATCCCGATACTGGTAATAGAATAAGCGCGAGTGATTTTGGTTGACTCGCTTTTGGTTTTCGTATTCCACTCAATAACGGCTAATCCTTCTGGACCCTGATCATTGAGTATATGTGAGCAGAATTTGCGGCAGACGATACTACCAATGGTGTCATCGGAAAGTAGGATATTGAAGTGTCCACCGACTTGTTTGGCCGTATTGTTGACATCTACGAAAAGGTGGCGAAAAACTTCAGGGACTGTGGGGACGCGATAGGGGGCATATGCTTTATTTTTTTGGACGGTCGCATTTGGAGCAAATAGGATGCAAACGGGTACGCGAATATTTTCAACTAATTGGGGATGTTTTTCATAAATTTGCTTGAGCGTAAAAAGTCGGTGTTGCCCGTCAATGACAACGAGTTTTGCGCTGTATTGATTACTTTTTGTGAGACGAATTTCAAGTTTGACAGGTTCACATTGTACGCCCACTTCTGCTGTTTTTTTCTCCGTCAATTGGAGCCGATAGGCCTGTGGATTGCTACTCGGAAAATAGGTGAGTTTAAATAATCCTGCCCATTCTCTGATAATGTGTTCTTGGTTTTTCTCACATTTTTCGTCAGTATAATAGGCTTCCATTGCTTTGCCTTTGGTGGGGACAATGGCAGCGAGTAGGGGCGGAAAAAAAACGGAGCGTGATCGGATTTCGGCGAGCGTCAAATTTTCGGATCGGGGGTTTAAATAAGGCTCCATTTCAAGGCGCACTCGTTCTTCGTCGATGTCGCGTTGCATCAAAAGTTCAAAGTCGATTTGATCGGGACGAATATCTCTGGCAAAGGTGAGTTCAAACAATTCTGCCGATGAGAAAGTGGTCATGACATATTCAATGGGAAAGGATTCGCCGCTATAAAATCGCCCAAAGCTACCAATGCGCTCGAAATTGTAAATCTGTTCTTCGCCAAAGCTTTCCAATGACATAAAATTTTCCTTTTATCAGTTATTTTAAAAAAATAGTAGTCTAGGGCAACCATAAAGGATTGCCCCTACAACCGAACCCTTGCCCTTTTTTTTTTTAATCCGCGCAATCTGCGTCATCCGGCTAATCAGCGATTCAAGGTTTAGTCCCCTACAAGCTTGCATTCTGATGAGCTTTAATTTAAAATTAAATTTTTTTCAATCCCACATTTTGA
>JALXAQ010000013.1 GCA_026991885.1 Thiotrichaceae bacterium | reverse complement strand
GATTTATCCCTGCTAAAAAAAAATCCCTGTAGTTAATGTTTTGACTTATCCCTGCTAAAAAAAAATCCCTGTAGTTAATGTTTTGACTTATCCCTTCTTAAATGTAATCCCTGTCGTTATTGTTGAATCCACCAAGTATCGAACCCCAAATCATACTTAGGAGAAATCTTAGGACGGGCGATCTTGTTCCAATAGGCGACCCGGTAATGGCGCAAATGCCAATGTGGAATCACATAATAACCAAACAACAATACCCTATCTAGTGCGCGAGTGCGATAAATCAAGCTTTTCCGGTCGGGTGCTGAAATCACCAACTCGACGAGTTCATCGACGACGGGATCGCGGACACCGGCCAAATTTCTGTAGCCGGGCATGTCAGCTATTTTTGAATTCCAATAATTCCGCTGTTCGTTGCCCGGAGAGAGAGATTGACCGAATGACCATACCAGCATATCAAAATCGTAATTTTTGACGCGATTCTCATATTGAGTGTTATCTACGGTACGCACTTTGACATCTATGCCCAGCCGTTCCAGATTTTTCTTGAAAGGCAGAACGACACGTTCAAATGTCGGACTAACCAGCAATATTTCAAACCTCATGGGTTTGCCAGTTTTATTATTAACCAGTTTACCGGTTCTATTGACTTTCCAACCCGCCTGCGCCAGTAACCGGAAGGCTTTACGCAGGTTTCTGCGGTTATTGCCGGAACCGTTTGTGACGGGGGGTTGATAAACTTTGTTGAACACGGCATCAGGAATCCTGCCCCGAAACGGCTCCAAAATAGCGCGTTCTTCAGGGCTCGGCAAGTTGCGTGAGGCGAGTTCAGAGTTGGAAAAAAAACTCTTGGTGCGAGTATAAGCACCGTTAAACAAGTTTTTGTTTATCCATTCAAAGTCGAAAGCATAAGACAAAGCTTCGCGGACTCTGATATCCTGAAATACCGAGCGGCGAGTGTTATACACAAATGCTTGCATACCGGTAGGGCTTTCGTGAGGAATTTCTGCCTTGATGAGCCTACCCTCTCGCACAGCGGGTATGTTGTAAGCGGTAGCCCAGTTTTTGGCAACATTTTCGACGCGAAAATCGTATTCTCCGGCTTTCAATGCCTGTAAAGCGACCGTGGTATCGCGGTAATAATCATAACGAATCACATCAAAGTTATATTGTCCCACATTGACGGGTAAATCAGCCGCCCAGTAGTCATCGACTCGCCGATAGCTAATATAACGCCCAGGTTCAAACGATTCGATACGGTAAGGACCGCTGCCCAGTGGCGAATCTAAAGTGGTTTTATCAAACTCGCGCCCGCTCCAGTAGGCTTTGGACAATATTTGCATTTGTCCAACAATCAGCGGCAATTCTCTGTTTTCGGAGTCCTCAGAGAAGGTAAACTTCACCCGACGCTCGCCAAGCTGTTCGACTTTTTTCACATCGCGGTAATAAGTGCGATAAAAAGGATGGCCTTTCTCTTTGAGGATGTTCAAAGAAAAAACGACATCTGCCGGCGTAATGGGAGAGCCGTCGTGAAACCTGGCTTCTTTGCGTAAAGTAAAAATAATCCAAGAACGGTCTTTCGGCATTTCCATACTTTCCGCAATGAGCCCATATTGCGAAAAGGCTTCATCGTGGGACTTGACGGTTAAAGTATCGAACAGCCTGCCGATGCCCAAGGGCGTGAGACCTTTAAGAATAAAAGGATTCAAACTGTCGAAAGTACCGATCCCGGCCAATTTGATTTCGCCCCCTTTGGGTGCATTTGGGTTGACATAATCAAAATGCTTAAAATCGCTGGGATACTTTACATCACCGTGCATGGCGATTGCGTGCTCGGATGCTGCGCTGTTGACGCTCAATAATGTCACAAGCGCGATAATAAAAATACGATTAAAATACATACAAGGTTTCCTAAAGGTTATCAGTTATCGTTGTTGATGTTACACTATCCACAGCGATCAAGTCCAGAGTTAAAGCTTAAATTCCTGTTCTAGCAACGCCCCCACATCCTGCCCCAACCATTCCCGAAACAACGGCACACAATAACGATAGCGACTATTTTCGCGTCGAATAATATAGGCCAATTCAAGACGTTTAAGTGATTGATTCAATTGTTCAGTCGTATAAACATATTCATGTTTATTAAGTACTTCTATGACATCAGTTAAGCCAAATTCGCCTAATTCGACGGTTGCCCAGACAATAATACGATTTAAACGGGCAGCTTGTTCATCAGCACCGCTTAACTGTCTCCAAGCTGACAAAGCCTGTTCCATTGCTTCACTGTGCAAAGCGCGTGTGACATCTTGCTCGTTTAACTCTCGCCTATCAGGGGGCAAATTTTGCAACATTTCATCGCACACAATGGCAACAAAATTAGCCCGTTGCCCCGTTGCCGTGATGATTTGTTCGACTAAATCTTCTGAAGCGTAACGAATGCCCAGCCGTGCCATTGGATCAGTCGCTAAATCTCGACAAGCTTTGCTTTCCAATGCCCCGACAATAATAGATTCACCAAAATTGACAATCGGTGATTGATAATCCAACACTGCCGCCTCATATAAGTCCCAAAATCCCGCCAAGATAAAATGGCAACATCCGCTCACACTGCGAAACTTGCTTAATGTCGGATAATCTTCTGCTATTTCACGTCGAATAAATCGATCCGCCTCATCAATCAATATTAAACGCCGTTCCCCCTTCGGTATTTCGACTAATTTGTCAAACAAAGCGGACCAAGGAGCATCCTTAGCTAAACCCAGCATTATGTTGAGTTTATCTAAACATTTATCATCTCTCAACGACAAATAAAAACAGGCTACCTTGGGATGATTTCGATAATGCCTTTCTATCTTTTTGAGCAAACTGGATTTACCCAATTGCCGCCCGCCAATGAATAGATAATTCATGGGATCGCGGTTGATAACTTGCTTTAATATTTTTTCGCGCCCAAAAAACGCACAGTCTTTGCTAACGCCTGCCGCTGTTTGATAGGGTGAAAGATGGGTGACTTCCATTTGGCTTGCCAACAAATGGGCAAATACTTCAATCGGTTTAGGCGATAACAGTAAAGTCGTCAATTCTCGCTGGTTAGGCACTACCCACTGATTTTCTCCCTTTAGGACCCTAGTACTGATCACAATGGTCACTTGCGAATTCATTTCATTTCGCTTTAATTGCATGATCACATCTTGAGCCGGTAAATCAGCAGGCGGAAAATATAGCAGACAACTGGTTAATCTGAACGGAAATTCATCGTTTAAATCTAGCTTAAAAATATCATCAGTCACTGGCTCTACAGAACTACTTAATCGGTTTGCTAATAAGGTAGAACGTTCAAGATTCGGCATCGTCGCAAAATTGATAGCCTTATCTATCCATTCGGTGGGCACCTCATTGTTTGCCAAAACGGTGTCAAGACGATGGGTGGCTTTTAATAAAGACTTCGCTTGAGCTAATTGTTCTAAAGGTATAGTTAATAATTGTGAAGTGTCAGCCGACAAGGTTTGCACAATCGGATGATGATATAATCGGTAATAATAAAACGCAATGCCAAGCAATAGAGCCAAACCTAATAAAGGTAGTAATAATAATAAAATAGAGATTAGGTTTGGTGGTGGTACCCATTTCAGTTTGCGAACGCGATAATTAAATTTGTCACTGACATATAATACTGTGCCAGTTCGGTTGAAATGCAAGGCTTCTGGTAGATTAAATGAGGCTTCCTTTGCAAAGCCGCCATCACCATTAAATTCTTGTGCCCCGTTGCCTGCAATGGTTGTGATAATGCCCGTTTTTTGATTAAGCTGACGAATACGATTATTCTTAAAATCAGCAATATAGAGATTTCCTCGATTATCTAGTGCAATACCGGTGGGCTCATTGAGTTTTGCGGCAGTGGCATATTTCCCATCGCCGCCATACCCATTTTTTCCATTGCCCGCGATAGTGGTGATAATACCCTTTGTATCTACTTTACGAATGACATGGTTATGAGTATCAGCAATATATAAATTGCCCTCTTTATCGACTTTGACATCAGCCGGCTCAGACAGTTTGGCAGTTGTAGCCAACTCTCCATCACCGGTATAACCTTCTTGAGTGCATATACCAGCCACAGTCGTTATGGTTTGGCCATTGATTTTGCGAATACAGTGATTGAGTCTATCAGCAATATAGAGCTTGCCGTTACTATCCACTGAAATAGCCCCTAAATAGGGACTGATTTGCGCTTTCCTTGCTAGTCCTCCTCTGTATCCAGAAAAGCCATTACCCGCAACGATAGTGATAATACCTTCAGTATCGACTTTGTAAACGCGATAATTCGCTTGATCGAGAATAAACAAATGTCCCGCTTTATCATCTATCGCCACACCGTTTGGCATATTAAGTTGTACCTCGATAGCCTTTTTGCCATCGCTAGGCTCAAACTCTCCGCCACCCGCCACGGTGGTAATAATACCCGTTTTGATATCCACTTTGCGAACGCGATGATTTTCAGTGTCTGCCAGATACAGATTACCGTCCCTATCTACGGCAAGGGCATGTGCATGGGTGATTTGTGCCTCACTGGCTTTCCCACCGTCACCGCTATATCCTTGATGTCCATTACCGATAATTGTCTCAATTTGATACTGGGCGTGAGCTGACAAACAGTGCAATATCAACACAGCAAATAAGCCATGGTGGTCAAATCTCATCATTTTCTCCCACCAGAATTCCAGCCATCACGAAAGCGTCACATCGCCAAAACAAGCGTTTATTCCAATTTTCTCCGCGTACTACCAGGGCATTTTTCCAATACAATTGACGCAACAAATTTGAATAAATCGGCTGCGTAAACTTGCCTAAGTCTTGTTGTTGTAGGTATTCAGACAATTGTTGCTTAGCGGAGTCATCTTGAATAAACGGTATGAATGGTGCTTGAGCGGATTGCGTCAAAATTTCTGGGTAATCCTTCAAAGGTAAATGGGGCTGTTGTTGCTGTAGAGTAAGACACTCATTGAGTAATTGTGGATGTCCACCGCTGATCATTAGTAAATCATCCACCAAAGCATCGTCTAACAACAAGCCTTTAAAACGATCATCACGCAGCGCATACACTTCATCACGACCAAATTCTGGCCAATGTTCAACAGTGGCATGATTTAACAGGGATAAGTCACCTTTCTCATATTTAAGCTTTTGCAATTCTTCGCCGCCACACAGTATGATATGCAAACGCTGACAATAACGACTTTCATCACTGAGGCTGCGTAGCAATCCGGCTAAATTTTCGCGTAGTGAAGGCACGCCTTGCTCAAAGCGACTGACTAATAAAAACAAGGGTTTAGGGTTATCGTCTAATCGTTTTTTAAGGGCAAATTCAAAGCCGCTATCATCTTCTACGCCATTAAATCCGCATTGTTCTCCCAAATCTGAAAAATATTCATTGAGCTTGGCACTATAAGGCGGCTGGATATGCAAGACATTTTCTGGCGAATATTGCTTTGTCGCTTGTACTAATAGTGCGTCACGTAACGGCGGCTCACCCCAACCGGCTTGAGTTAATAAGAGCATAACGGGCGGGTTTTTTCTCGACAGTCTGGCAAAAAGTCCTGGGATATACTCTCTAAAAAGCGTCTGTGGTAAATCCAGATAGGGTTCAGCACAGCCTGCCGCCTTTAGAAACAGATTGGATTCTTGTTCTGTGAGTCGCAGGAAATTGGCGCCTTTTTGTATCTGAGGGCAGCTTTTTTGACTGGGTTTGGAGTCGCCGTGCATCCACTTGAGAACGGTTTCACGAGTGCTACCGATTTCTTCGGCAAGCGCATTGCCACTAGCTCTGATACGGCGCATATATTTGGTCAGTAATTCTGCAAAGGTGGGCATTATCTCGGCTGTGATGACAACAGGTTGGGGCGGTTCCGTATTTGGCGGTTGTTCGTGGATAACAAGGCTGAGTGAGTAAGTCCCGATAGAAATATGACCGGTTGGAATTTTTGCAGTGAGTGTTCCATCTGCACTGATTTTGGCTTGGGTTTTAATTGTTTTCATTTGAGTTCCTCATCCAACACCCCGGATCAGTTTTAAAGGGATCGCCAGTGACAGCATACGAGAGACATTTAAGTCCACCTCGGCAAAATTTCCCATAAAAGCAGTTCTCACAACCCTCACTGATTTGCTCCCGCAGGGATCGCAAAAGTTCTGAATTGTCGTACAGTTCGAGTAGGGGCGTTTCTAATAAGTTACCTACCCGAATGGGCAATCGTCGGCACGGGTAGAGATCACCGTTGGGTTGAACGGTGAGTAAACTGTCTCCTGCTGTGCAGTGATAGGGACGTCCGCCCCCGACTAGAAATTGCAGCGCACGGTGCATAGCGATTTCGGTGCGATTAAACCAACTGCCTTTTTTCGTTTGTGCCATGATCTCAAAAAATTCTTTAGTTTCATCAGGGCTCATAACCGCTTCACGCAAGTTTGCGCCACTCCCACAAGGAATCAGCCGATCCGCCCATATCCGATCCACTCGCAGCCGTCTCCCTAATCGTACCACTTCTGGAAATTCGTGAAAATTTTGGCGGTGAGCGGTAAATGAGATCAGGGTACGAATTCCCTCACGCCGTAGATTTTTGATAGCGGTTATTGTTTGGGCAAGATTGCCTTTGCCACGAATACTATCATGGGTTGCCGCTGTGCCTTCAACGCTCACTTGCACAAAGCGGGGTGCTAGTTTGCGGAGCTGTTGCGCCATTGGTGCATCAATGAAACTACCATTAGTGAGAATGCCAAAGCTAAATCGTTTGTTCTGAGCGGCAAAGATTTCTAATAAATCGAGAAAGTCGTGCCGCGCAAACGGTTCTCCGCCAGTAACGGTGATGTGGGCATGAAGAGGTTTGCCGGCTCGCTGACTTAAGGTGGCTAGCAATTTTTTAAATTGCGCCAGCACCTTGAGTAAGTCAGCAAAACTCAATTCATCTCGTGCATAGTTGTCTTGATAGCAGTGGGCACAGCGCAAGTTGCAACGCTCGGTGATATGCCATTGGAGCAATAGGCTTTTGGGCGCATAACCGGCTGAGTTTGTGTGCATAGATATTAGCCTCCACAACCGCCACAACCGCCACAGCCACCACAACCGCCACCACAACCACCCTCGGCTGTACCTGAACTGTCGGTTTTTGCAAAAGCCTCTTCAAATGAATCGAAAAGGCCAAAATTTGTCAACGCGCTGATCCCAAAGATAGAAATGAGGAAAGCGGGATCAATATTGCTTTTTTCCTCTGATTTCATCCATTCAAAGTGTTTAAGTAATTTATCGTAATAGCGACGACCAAGCTGAGTTTGTCGCTGGTTGGGTGCTAAAAATAAAGACTTGAGTATCGATGATAAAATGATGAGTAAGAAAAGTGCGTACAACAGAGCCCCCGTCGGCAGAAAAAAAACGCCTATCCCAAAAATGATAAGGCCACCCCCAAGAATGATGGAGTAGTATATTCTCTCCAGTTTCTGGATAGCCTGTTTGAGTTGAGTCTTGGTAGGCTTGAGATGCAATTGTTCCAAGTGCCGATTGATAGGTTTGAGATACTTATCAAGACGTGAACGCAAGCCAACGTCTGAAAAAAAATCGGCTGGTTTTCGTGTTGTGTGAGCAAAGTCATAAATGACTTGTTCAATCTCGTCTTTGGGTTGTTGGTTTTCTACGCTCTTAACTTCTGACAGCTCTTCCTTGCCACTGCTTATTATGAGTTTGCGATTCCAGAGTTCAAAAAGTGCCGTTTGAATGAGCCCTTTACGTCCGTTTCGTAATGCGGCAATTTCATACGAGTTAAGGCAGGTGACATCTGGCATAGAATATTGGTTTGATTCGTCAGCAGCGTTGATCCAGCGCTTAACAATCATCACGCCAAAAATTGATAAAATAAAAATAGAGAAATTTAAAAAATTTGAGAAAAAAATTGAGAAAATAACATATAGAAAAAAACAAATAAATAACATTTCTAGCATAGCTGTTCTCCTACATTATCATAGCATTGCTTCATTAAGGAACGTGCATAAAACAACTAGGCCAACCACAAGGGATTGCCCCTACGAACCGTTATGTTTTGTAGGGGCAATTCTTTATGGTTGCCCCGCTTCTGCGAACATAAACTAGTCGCATGTTGGCACTCTGTCCAAGGATTGTATCATCATCAAGGAAAGGGCTACTTCCGTGTAAGTCATATCAATCAAACCAAAATATACGTAGATCTTTGTGATATTATCACTCACTTTCTCACGAACCGCTTTTGTCCATGGCACTTTGGATAGGTAATAAGCAAACCATTGTTTATTCTCGTCAGGCAGGAATTCTTGATAAGTCTTGTCTGATACCTGTGCTGCCCATGACTGACAGGGTTCCTGGGACAGGTAAGCTTTTTGAAGCTTCTCAGTATCTCCCCTTTTTAGTAGGCTAATGACGTTGCCATCATAGATAACTTGACCATCTGTTTTGAAGGTTTTATGACAAGAAATTTGATCATAGTCAGAAAAATAACGATAGCAAATATGGCTCTTTTCTGTGAACCATTGACCCAAACGAATTCTCCTTTTAGAATAATTGTAAAAGGTAACACCATCTTCCCTCGTATATTCAATTTCCCCATTTGGAAAATAGGCGGTTTTTCCAGCGAAAAGTCGTTTAATCTCACTTGAGCTGAGTTTTAACGCACTCGGCAGGTAAGCTTGTTGAAGATTCTCAGTATCTCCCCTTTTTAGGGTAATGACGTTGCTGCCAGCAAAGATAACTTTACCATCTTTTTTGAAGGTGTTATGACAAAAAACGTTATCATAGTCAGAGAAATAACGATAGCAAATATGGCCCTCTACTGTGAACCATTTACCCGAATCCATTCCCTCTTTCTTTTTGTAAAAGGTAACACCATCTTCCCTCGTATATTCAATTTCCCCATTTGGGAGATACGCGGTTTTTCCAGCGTAAAGTCGTTTAATCTCACTTGAGCTGAGTTTTAACGAACTCGGCAGGTAAGCTTGTTGAAGATTCTCAGTATCTCCCCTTTTTAGGGTAATGACGTTGCCACCATAGATAACTTGATCTTTGTTGAATATTTTAGAACAAGAAACGTTATCATAGTCAGAAAAATAACGATAGCAAATATGGCCCTCTACTGTGAACCATTGACCTGAAACAATTCCATCCTCCTTTTTGTAAAAGGTAACACCATCTTCCCTCGCATATTCAATTTCCCCA
>JALXAQ010000012.1 GCA_026991885.1 Thiotrichaceae bacterium | reverse complement strand
CCGAGAGTTCCTCGGGAATCAACGCCTGCGGACAAGACGGCTCTGTTTCTGGATTTCCAGAAGCAACCAGCTTGGTTGAAGCAGGAACCGAACCGTGGTGATGTTTGTCCACAAATCGGAGAACGGTACATATAGTGGATGTAAGCAATCCAAGCAATCCATCTATAATCAGTTCGGTTGATACGCCAGACTCTGCACGAGACATAACACTCTCAAGTGACAACACCAAAGCTTTTGTCGCTAATGAAAGCAACGGAGTACAGATAGTGGATGTAAGCGTTCCAACCAATCCATCTATAATCGGTTCGGTTGATACGCCAGAATATGCAAGAGCCATAACACTTTCAAGCGACAACACTAAGGCTTTTGTCGCTGATGGAAATGGCGGAGTACAGATAGTAGATGTAAGCTCACCAACCAATCCATCTATAATCGGTTCGGTTGATATGCCATATGCATACGACATAACACTCTCAAGCGACAACACCAAAGCTTTTGTCACATATAAAAAGAGCGTAAAGATAATGGATGTAAGCTCACCAACCAATCCATCTATAATCGGTTCGGTTGATACGCCAGAAACGTCAGGAATTGGAAAAGGCATAACACTCTCAAGCGACAACACCAAGGCTTTTGTCGCTGATGGAAAGGGCGGAGTACAGATAGTAGATGTCAGCAATCCAACCAATCCATCCATAATCGATTCAATTGAGACACCAGGAGAGGCACAAGACATAACACTCTCAAGCGACAACACCAAAGCTTTTGTCGCTCTTGGAAATGACGGAATAGTGATATTAGATATTACTGGATATTAGCGTACTCAAGGAGTCCAAGATTTATCTTGGACATCCGATGGACTCAAAACCACAATGATCAACGACATTCTAAACAACTTTAAAAAAATCAGCCAAATTCCCCGTTGCTCTGGAAATGAAGCCGCCATTTGTCAATGGTTGAGCGATTGGGCTAAAAACAACGATTTTGCCGTGAAAACCGACAAAGTGCAAAATCTTTTAATCAAAATCCCAGCCACCCCCGGATATGAAAACGCCCCAATCGTTGTACTTCAAGGGCATTTAGACATGGTTTGTGAACAAACCCCCGACGCTCACCATGACTTTACTAAAGACCCCATAAAACTCATTTATGAAGGGGACTGGCTCAGGGCTGATAAGACCACCTTGGGTGCCGATAATGGCATTGGCATCGCCATAGCGATCACTTTGGCGCAGCAAAAAGATATTCCCCATCCGCCACTGGAATTACTTTTCACTGTAGACGAAGAAACCGGATTACATGGTGCCGCTGCGCTGGCGCCTGGATTTTTTGACGGACGCATCTTGATCAATATTGACTCTGAGCAAGAAGGGTATTTGACAGTTGGCTGTGCGGGTGGTTTCAATACAGACATTTATCTCCCCATTACATGGACAAAGGTGCCCAGCAATTATCAATTGATGAAAATCAATGCAGGCGGCATGAGCGGCGGACACTCCGGCGTTGACATCAATGCTGAAAAAGCCAATGCTATCAAAGTACTCGCTCAAACTCTGCATTTGATAAGACAGCAAATCGATATCCGCCTAGTCGACATCAATGGCGGTACCGCCCACAATGCCATCCCCCGAGATGCTGAAACCAAAATCTTTGTCCCACAAAACGAGCTTGAAAAAATGGTATTAGCAGCCGAAAAAACCTTAAAAGCTGAATACCAAAACACAGAGCCCAACTTATTCATCAAAGTCGAAGCCAGCGACGAAACTTTTTCTCAAGCCATGAATTCTGAAAACAGCGACAAAGTCATTGACTTTCTCATGGCACTCCCACATGGAGTCGCTGCCATGTCCACCGATATTGAGGGCTTGGTAGAAACCTCGAATAATCTTGCCATAGTCAGCCTCGAAGCGGGACAAATAAAAATATTAAGCAGCCAAAGAAGTTCTGTCGAATCGAGGCTGGAGACACTGACTGAGCGAGTGGAAGCCCTAGCACGATTAGTCGGAGGAAAAGCAAACAGTGGCAATCGCTATCCGGCATGGCAACCCAATATGGCTTCTTCGCTGTTAGCTAAAAGCCGCCATATTTATGAAAATTTGTTTGATAAAAAACCGATTATAGACATTCTACATGCTGGGCTTGAATGTGGCATCATCGGCAAAAAAGTCCCAGACATGGATATGATCTCCATTGGTACCACAATCAAATATGCACATTCTCCAGATGAAAAAATTCATGTAGGTAGTATTGGCAAAGTGTGGTATTTTTTAGTGGCGTTGCTCAAAGAATTAAATAAGTAAATATTAATGTAATTTGGAGTCCAAAGCTTTAGCTTTGGACATTAAATAGGAGAGACACCCATGAAAAAAAACATATTGCGGTTAATGACCAGCAGTGCCCTGGGTTTGGGCGCGATGGCGCAGGCGGCGACGATTAATGTCGATGGTGCTTGTAGTCTGGTAGATGCTATCAGGGCGGCTAATACTGACAGTGCGACGGGTGGCTGCTCAGCCGGGAGTGGAGCGGATACGATTAAACTGGAATCGTCAACGACTTACACCCTGACAGCGGTTAATAATACCACTGATGGTGATAATGGTCTGCCTTCGATTAGCAGTGAGATAACTATCAATGGCAACGGCTCGATTATTTCGCGGGATGATGAGGCTGCACCTGCTTTTCGTATTCTCCACATTGCGGAGACTGGTGTTCTGACTCTTAATGAGGTTACGATCCAAAATGGAGTCCAAGATAGCTTCTCTCTTGATGAGGGTTGGGGCGGTGGCATATTGAATAAGGGAACTTTGACGCTGAATAACAGCACCGTGTCGGGCAGCAGGGCGTATTATGAGGGGGGCGGCATTTATAATAGAGGCACCGTGACGCTGAACAACAGCAGCGTGTCGAATAATTATTTTGTGATGAATTTTACAGCGGGTGGTGGCATTTCTAATAGAGGCACCATGACGCTAAACAACAGCAGAGTGTCGGGGAACACCGTGTATGATGAGGGTGTTGCTGGCGGTATTTATAATCAAGGCACCCTGACGTTGAACAATAGTATCGTGTCGGGCAACTGGGGGAGCGGCATTTGGAATTTGAGTTTTAATTCTAGTGGCATCCTAACCTTGAATAACAGTATCGTGTCGCACAACTTCGTGTTGACTGAATTTTTTGATGCGACAGGGGGCGGCATTGTGAATTCTGGTACCCTGACGTTGATCAACAGCACCGTGTCAAACAACCATGCGGATACTATCGATCCGTCTTCGTTTGACAATGTTTCTTTAGGGGGCGGCATTTATAATCATGGCACCATAACACTAATCAACAGCACCGTATCAAACAACAGTGCAGATTCAGGGGGTGATGGGGGCGGCATTTATAATCGTGGCACCCTGACGCTGCTCAACTCCATCATTGCCAACAGTGCCGATGGGGGAGATTGCATCAATGAAGGCACCCTCGATCCCAGCAGTACAAACAACCTAATTGAAGATGGCACTTGTTCATCAGCATTCCCGCCCGATACTGACCCTAAACTTGGCCCCCTACAAGACAACGGTGGCCCAACTTTTACCCACGCCTTGCTGACAGGGAGCCCTGCGATTGATGCCGGTAGTAATGCCGACTGCCCCGACACTGACCAACGCGGAGTCACTCGTCCTATCAACGGCACTTGCGACATTGGTGCTTATGAATACCAAGGGATTCCCACCTATATCGATCTACTCTCATTAAAAGCCACCGGCGCATATCACCCCGATTTCGGCTTATATTACACAGACATCCAATGGCAAACGGGCCTTGAAATAGACACTAACCATTTTAAGATACTGAAAAGTGCCAAGCAAGAAGGACCATATCAGCCCATTCTGATTTGGTATGAACAAGATGGACAATACTATCCTAGCGAGTGGATTTCTGCCCAAGGTGAAGCTTGGCAATATCGCGTGTTTGATCCCGACGTGAGCGCGGGGCAGACCTATTATTATAAATTGGAAGATACTGATATTTATGGGATAACTAGCCAAGAGGGGCCTGTTTCAGCCACGATGCCCAATCCTTAAAGAGTGCCTTGAATCGCGGATTAAACGGATGACACAGATGACGCGGATTTAAAATAAAAGTCAAAAGTGAGGATAATGAGTATTTTTTTTTAGGTTTTTAATCCGTGTCATCCGTGTCATCCGTCAAATCCGCGATTCAAGGGTTTTTAACCTTCTTCACCTGCACCGACAACCCTCCATCCTCAATCACCCCCCCACTCACCAACTTACCCTGCAACAAAACAATACACTCATTACCATCAGCCTCATGCTGAACCAACGTATTCAAACACTTACGATAATTCTTCACCGAAAAACCAACACGATAAACCTCCTCCGCCTGCCCCACCAGCACAACATCCCAAAAAACCTTCATTTTAGCCGTACCCGGCGTACCCACCTCTGGCAAAATATCGCGTGGCACCTGCTCAGGCTTTAAAGGTAAAGTGATTTTCAAGCTTTGCACCTCAATACGAGCAGATTGATTATTTGGCATAACGTCTCCTGACTCCCTCAAATTTGAATTTTTTGACACCACCACAACTGGCACCTTCTTTTGCACAAACTTTCCTTCTTTTCTTCTACTCCTACTTATCAAAAATAACTCAACCTCCTTCTCAGTCACCTCACCGACCACTTCACCCTCCAAATTAATCCGAGGATTACCCACCTTGCTTCTAGCCAGATTATACTTATAAGAATTACAATAAACCCCCAAAGCACTCTTAATATCTTCCAAAAGCATACCTTCCGGCAACCTATCCTTCACCGCCTCAAGCAACGTCTTTCCTAAACCAATAGCAAAAGCACGAACTTTCTCATGACTTCCACGCGGCATAAAACACTTAGGATAAGTCGCACACAAAAACTCAAGTGCCGCCTTTATACGAAAATAACGCCGTTCCTTTTCAGTCAAGGAAGGACTTTCAGGCGCCTTATTAAAAGGAGTTGGATTTGATGCAAGCCAAGACTCTAAGCCCGCCTTCGCATCTTGAAGGTTTTCCCCAAGCGGTTTGGTTGTCAAAACAGACTGTTCACCACTATCCTTTGCGGTGTAAATAATATGATAGCCAGTCTCAACACCTTTTTCTTTTGCCTTGGTTTTCAGAAATTTCTCAATCTCATACTCCTCTGAAAATGTCTCACGGAGCAGCTTATTTAGCCCTTTTTTATCAAGGTTCATGTCTTAACCACTTTCTTTTGAATTTGAATTAATAACCTTTACTTTCAGCCCGTAATCCCATGTAAAGGCTAACACACATCACCAGTAGAACAATTATAAATGGTAAACCAACAGTAATAGCGGCGGCTTGTAAAGCACCTAAAGCATCTGCCCACCAAACAGCCGACGAATGGTGACCAAGATATCCACCATGCCCAGTAAAACACCGTCCAGCCGTGGTAAAAAGTCTCATCTTCTCGTCCAATCCAATTACTCATAAGGTGCCTAAAACAAATAAGATAATCAACAGGCTCGCAATAAAAAATACTGGGTTATGTAGATCAAATCCCATCATTCGTATATTATCTTGCCCAACCTCATAATCGGTTGAATATCGATTACTGTGCATAGCGGATGATTTCCTTTAGAGAATGTTAAAAACTTTGACTTAATTTAACAAACTCGGCCAATTTCTCGCGGGCAGCCCCGTTGCTCAAAACGGACTGTGCCTGTGTGATGCCATCAGCAAGTTTATCACTCAAACCAGCCGCATAAATAGCCGCGCCCGCATTGAGCGCAACAATATCTCTCGCCGGACCCGCTTGATTGTCCAATACGCCACGCACCACAGCCACACTCTCTTCGACAGAATGCACTTGTATCTGACTTAACGGAGCGCGACTAAACCCAAAATCTTCGGGAGTCACACTATAACTTGTGATAGTCCCATTGCGTAACTCTGCAACGCTCGTCCCTGCTGCAATACTCATTTCATCTAGCCCATCTTCTGAGTGGACGACCAAAACGTGTGTACTGCCTAAACGTTTTAATACCTGAGCAATCGGCTCTACCCAAGCCTTGCTAAATACGCCAAGGAGTTGATTGGGGGCACTTACTGGATTCGTCAATGGACCTAATAAATTAAATAGAGTACGCACCCCCATTTCACGGCGAGGACCGATGGCATGTTTCATCGCCTTATGATGTAGAGGGGCAAACATAAAACCAATACCGATTTTATTAACACAATCAGCTACTTGTTCAGGCGTGAGGTCAATTTTAACGCCCAAGGCTTCTAACAGATCGGCACTGCCAGATTGACTGGACACTGATCGATTGCCATGTTTTGCGACTTTCCCACCGGCGGCAGCCACGACAAGGGCACTGGTTGTGGAAATATTAAAAGTATTCATGCCATCACCGCCTGTGCCGACGATATCGACTAAATGTTGACTATCGACAGAGACGGGCGTGACAAGAGAACGCATAATTTGTGCCGCCGCCGCAATTTCGTCGACGGTTTCACCTTTCATGCGGAGACCGATTAAAAAACCGCCTATTTGTGCGGGAGTAGCCTCACCAGTCATCAGACTGTGCATGACGGATGACATTTCATCCATAGTCAAATCACGATTTTCCGTAACGGCTTTTAATGCTGATTTAATATCCATTTTCATTTTTTTATTTGCTATCACTTTGAAAATTATTATTATAAGGATGAATTGCTATTTGTGCAATTATCAGATATTGGAGTCCAAAGCTTTAGCTTTGGACAACCCCTTAACTAGTCAATTTCTTATAAATATCAGAAACTTTCAAAGGCAATTTTCGCACATCATCAATCACAATATAATTGACAGTGCCATACATATGCCCAAGATAATCCTTAGCCTCCGTATCCAAAGTAATACAAAACGGATGAATATTATTGCGCTTAGCCTCAATCAAAGCCTGGCGCGTATCCTCAATCCCATAACGCCCCCGATAATTATCCCCGTAATCATCGGGTCTCCCATCTGACAATGTTATCAATAACTTGATACGCGCATCCACTCCATTCAATAATTCACTCAAATGACGAATAGCAACACCCATGCGCGTATAATCTTGCGGCTTTATGCCACTGATACGTTGTTGCACTAAATTGGAATAAGGCTCATTAAAGCGTTTAACGCGATACACTTCACAACGTTTGCGCGTCATCCCAGAAAATCCATAAATCGCATAACGATCTCCCAAGGTTTCCAAGGCTTCACATAATAAAACCAACGCTTCTCGTTCCGCATCATTAATCCACCCCTTAGTAGAGCCGCTCATGTCCACCATAAACATCACCGCGATATTACGCTCATTCTTGTGCATTTTCGTAAATAAGCGATTTGTCATTTCAAAACCCTGTTTCGCATCCGCATAAGCTTTCACCAGCGCATCAAAATCAATGTCCTCACCATTCGGTTGTGCTTTCAATAACTTATCTTCACCGCGCAAAGCTTCAAAGGTACGCCGCAAATTTTTGATCAAACCTTTATGATGTTGCAGCGTTTTCACGACAAAACTTTCCGGCTGTGGATGAACATCCGTTTCGCGCAAAACACACCAATTTTTACGATAATGTTTACGATGACAATCCCACTCATTATAAAAAAAAGCGCCCTCTTCGTGATAAACCCCTTTCCAAACACTTGAGGGTGATCGCTCCGCCTCATCCAATAAATGATAACCCCCCTCTCCTGCGGCGACTAAATACTCTTCAGGAATCAGCCCGACATCCTGAATAATCGAATCCATCAAACTTTTAACATTATCGGGCGGCACGATGGGTTGTCCATCTAAATTGAGTTCAAATTTAAAACCATCGGGTAAAGAATCATCAGGGATTTTATTAATCTGAAATCCTGCCTTTTCATCATTCACATCAAGTTCAGTCAAGGGAATGGGCTTGTTTTGCTTGTTTTTATTTAATTGCACCAATGCAATGCGAAAAGCCTCTTTTTCTCGCGCCAGACGCAACGCCATGATTTCATCGACACTGTCTGGCACCAATACTCCTTGATAACACAAAGCAAGTGGAGAATGTGTTGAATAAATTTTAGGTAATAAATCATAACTCATTTGTGCCGTAGCCGAAGGATGCGCCAATTGCTCAGCAATGGGTTGCCAAATCGGCGGAATGCGCGTTTCTCCCAACTTTTTAAGTATCAAATTAATATCGCGGTGCAACCCTGGCAATTCTCTTGCAATACAAGCATCTAAACGAATTCGTTCCAAAGTATGAAACAATCGGCAAGCTTTGTCAGGCAAGGGAAAATGTTGAATGGCTTGACTTAAACTCATACGCCAAGTCCCAAATCGCGTTTGTGCCCATAAATGCACCGCCATCGCTTTAAATAAAGAAAAATTATCTTGGCGCTTTTCAAAAAGATTTAATAAGGCGGGTAAAAATAAGGTCTCAGTATCGGTATAAACGCGCTCTGCGCTCTCCAATTTCAAACGCCGCCCACTCAAACCCGCGACAAAAGTATCCAAAATGCGCTCAATCTCATCCAATGCCAAACTGGTATTTTTTTGCGCCTGAGAAAAATCTTCGACTTTTCGGAGAACAGCAATGGCAGGATGCAATCCTTTTTTATCATACACATCCATTGCATGAATAATCCAAGCCTCAATACCTGCCTCATCCATAAGACTCATGGCTTTTATGGCATGACTGGCAAATTGATAAGCCATTTCAGCATTACTACTGGCAATTCGCTTAACCCACTGTAGAACAAATTCTTGTTGTGAGCGTTCACAAGTCGCAAGCATTTGTGCGACACCACCGGCGGTACGCCGTGAAGAAAGAACTGAAATGAGAAATTCGTCTAAACGATCTTCCATTTGTTCGGGGGATAAGTTGGTGTTTGATTTCATATTTTTTCAGGACAAAAAGTCATTGCTTTATTATTGACTGTCTCGGTTAGTTTATCATGATCCATACGAAGTAAAATCCGTTGTACTGATAGGTGGTAGCAATAACGACACGGATTGCATTTATTTAATAAAGAAAGGATTGATTAGCGAGATCAAACGTAGAGAGGGTAGAATTGTTGTCATTTACTAGCGTTACCCAAGGTGCTCGCAGCGGGAGAAATCTTATGATTGTGATCGGCTCACTTTTTTCGTCTGTTAATTATTAAATTATTAAATTATAAAATAGCCATACTTTTTGGTGGGCATCAATGATAATTATATATAAC
>JALXAQ010000011.1 GCA_026991885.1 Thiotrichaceae bacterium | reverse complement strand
GCTACGCATATCTCATCCCATTTGTTGAAAATGAAGAGGAAATTTTTTTGAAAACTATCATTCCAAGCCGAAAATCTACTAAACAATATTTAGGTGGTTCTAATGAATAAGCTTAATTCTGAAGAGAAAGAAATTCTTAACGCTTTTGAAAAAGGAGAACTTAAACGATCAAAAAATACTATAAAAGAAATTGAGCAGCACAAGGCTGTTGCTGCGGCCACTTTCAAGAAAGATACTCGTATAAATATCCGTCTGTCTTCCCGCGATCTCCGCTCATTGCAAGCGCGGGCTCTAAGTGAAAGTATTCCATATCAAACGTTAGTTTCTAGTATCGTGCACAAGTTTGTTGACGGACAATTGATTGATAGAGCCGCTAACAAATAATTAAAAATTAGAAGAGTGGTGTGCAAGGTTATGGCTTACAAAAAATCGCTGTTCATTTTTCGTGGTGTTAAAATTTGTGAGTATTCGGAAAGGTCGTCAGCTAACTAGGGCGATGAGCACGGATATAGTATTTTCTCATAGGTGTTCGGGATATTAATCGAACCCCAAGTCATCAGCTAAAATCTGTAACGTCGTACGCCTTTTCTTATAGTTTTTTTCATATATCTCACGGGAAAGCAATTTTATCCTTCCTCTCAATTTTTTAAAATAATTGCTCAACGTTAAATATTTTACGTAATAGGACCGTAATAGGGGACGGACCGTAATAGCGTACAATATTTTGTGGCTCCCTAAGATAAATTTAAACATTATACAATAGAATTGACCCCTTTTATTGGGTGTAGATCACTCACTGACGAAATGAGCACGAAAATATCGTAATTGTTGTTAGTTTGAATTGCCTCATAAAAATGAAAAAACAAAGCAAAGCAGTCACTTTTCATATACATTTGCATGCAGCTAAACAACAAATGGAAAAGGACTGCTTCCGTGACACTATCTCATGCTCTCGAAATAACACCAAATATTATTGAAAATGTATTAACCAATTTGAACTCAGTTATTAAAACAAAAATTAGACAAGCGCAAGCCAGCGCAGAGTTCGAGCAAGTTGAAAAGGAGATGCATAGCGCATTCGTTGAGGCTGAACGATTAGTTTTGGCTGAAATATTGGCGCAATACGACGTCAATATCCCCTTTATCATGCTTGACGAGAAAGAGTACCGGCAAGTCATTCGTTGCGAACAAACCTATACCAGTGCCGCTGGTCAAATCAGAGTCGAACGATCCTTATATAGGGCAAAGAATGAAACGCAAAGTATCTGTCCGCTAGAGTTGCGTGCGGGCATCGTTGAAGGCGCATGGAGTCCAGTCGCGGCAAAACAAGCCCTTATAGCTGTATCTCAGCTCACACCCTATGAGGCGGCCCATTTATTTGGTGAGCTTGGCGCAATGCAACCCTCAAAAAGCAGTTTGGATCGACTCCCTAAAAAACTCAATCTTCAGTGGGAAGAGAAGCGTGAAACCTTTGAACAATCTTTGCGGCAACAATTTGAAGTCCCAGAAGAAGCGGTCACCGTAGCGGTCTCCCTGGACGGTGTATTGGTTCCCATGCAAGGCGGCGTTGTCCTGCCAGGTGATTCCCGATATGAAGAAGCCAGTTGCGGCACACTCACCTATTATGACGAGGAAGGCGAGCCGTTAGCAACCCGGCGCTATGGCCGGATGCCAGAACATAAAAAATTAACATTAAAAGAATTCTTGAAGGATGAACTGAGTCACGCGTTAGATTGCCAGCCGAACTTACAAATAGTGAAAGTTGCAGATGGCGCAAAAGACAACTGGACATTCTTAGATCAAACGTTGCCGAAAGGAATTTCTGTTCTCGATTTTTATCATGCAGCAGAACATTTAAAGAAAGCCTTTGAAATAATATATGGCGTAAAAAGCCTTAAAGCGACACTAGAGTTCAAAAAATACCGTTCAATATTGCGACACGATGAGCGTGGCATTGAAAAAATTATTCAACACTTAAGCTATCAATTGAAAAAGCATCCAAAAAAAGACTCACTAAGAACAGAGTTAAACTATTTTAAAAACAACAGAAAACGTTGTCAGTATCTTAAAGTTTCCGAAGCCAATTTACCGATAGGCTCTGGAATAGTAGAAGCAACCTGTAAATCACTGGTCTCTCAACGGTTAAAGCGGTCCGGTATGTGCTGGAAAGAAAACGGAGGTCAAGCGATATTGACATTTCGTGCTTTGTTGCAAAGCGAGTTATTTGATACGGCATGGGAATTACTAAACAAAGAATATCTTTCTGAAATTAAGTTGCCAGAAAATGTTATTTCCTTTCCTGGAAAACATCGGAAAAACGTCAGTGAGTGATCTACACCCCTATCTATCGACCCCTATCTATCCCTATCAACGACCCCTATCGTCTATCGTGGCCACAGCGTAGCGTGTTTGAAGGCAAACCTGACGAGTGTTGATTCAGCAAGCAAGGCGTACAATTTGGTGGGAAACCTGTTCACGATGGGTATATATCCAGGCTGGTGTCTACCAGCTTATTTCGGAAAATCCTTTAAACAGCACTTTCCCGATGGATTGTACGTCGCACAGGAACACAATGATTTTTTGGTCTGCTCAACAACAAACGCCTTCGCTTTTTCATTGACCTGTGCAGCGGCTCTTGAAACATCAAAACAGTAGCAAATCAATGCATCATCGGACGTTTCCTTTATGCCAACCTTTGTTCGAAGTTGGTTTTTGTAAATGATTGAATTATCCTCGCCGAAATAGACCACATCACAGTCAGGGT
>JALXAQ010000010.1 GCA_026991885.1 Thiotrichaceae bacterium | reverse complement strand
CTCTCAGAATTCTCTGAGAGTGCTATAAAGCACAGTCCTGCTGAGCGGAGTCGAAGTACCCCCTTTATTGGCCTTTTTAAAAGTGAAACACTTAAAGCTTCTTTAAATAATTCAAGCCTCCCAGCTGTTTCATCTGCTTTAGAATCCACTGCTGTTTTTTAACTAAGCTAGGCTTGGGGTCATTCACATCCGAAACAGCGGGTCGGGGTAATACTGCTGCTAGCATTGCCGCCTCTTCTCGCGTTAAGTCTTTTGCATCTTTATCAAACAATAATCGACTTGCTTCTTTCGCACCAAAAATTGCATCTCCAAATTGGGCAACGTTCATATACACTTCTAAAATCCGTTTTTTGGGCCAGCTTATTTCTATCGCTAATGCTATACCAGCCTCAAGAATTTTGCGGATATAACTTCTGCCATTCCATAAAAATAAGTTTTTAGCAAGCTGTTGTGTAATCGTACTAGCCCCACGAGGAGAGCCTTTTAAACTGCGCTTTTCTGCCAATGCTTTTTTAAGCTCTATGGTGTCAACACCCCAATGGGTGGGAAAGCGTTGATCTTCAGCTGCAATAACTGCAATCGCTAACTGAGGCGAAATTTCATCCCAGCTCGCCCATTCATAGGCAGCGCTTTCATAAGTCTCAGGTGATTCTTTTGCCAACATATTTTGCTGATTAATAAAGGCGGATGTAGGCACAGGAACCCAACGAAAAACCAGCAATAAGGCAAAGAGTAATAATATTACAATCACCAGCGCTAAAATCAGCTTTTTAAACAAACGCTTAATCGGGCCAACCTGTTTAGTGATTAGATCTGATTGATAGGTTGAGTATTCCTTTATCGGCATAAGTCAATTGGCTGATGGGTTGGCATCACCCTATAATAGAACAAATGCAGATAAATATTCACTCAGAAATCAAACAAATTTCCCGCGATGATTGGAATACTTTAGTTGACGACAATAATCCTTTTATGCGCCACGAGTTTCTCAGCGCACTAGAAAATAATGGTTGTGTCAGTGACAACTTTGGGTGGCGTCCTTGCCATATTTCCATAACGGAAAATGACACATTATTAGGCGCGATGCCTCTTTATACTAAAATGAATTCATACGGTGAATTTGTTTTTGATCACGCATGGGCAGATGCCTATCAGCGTAGTCAAATACCCTATTTCCCTAAGCTAGTTTCATCAATTCCTTACACACCAGCCAGCGGGCAACGGTTACTCAGCCTAAAAGATCGACGCGATGAAATCTTTCCTTTACTGATACAAACCATACAACGCTTCGCCACTGATCAAAACTACAGTAGCTTTCACTGCCTATTCCCTAATCCTGACGAACATCAATGGATGGAAGAGTACGGCTTATTAACGCGTCATGACTGTCAATTTCATTGGCACAATGAAAACTATAAAACCTTCGATGATTTTCTTGAACAACTGAATAAAAAGAAACGCAAAAATATCCGCCAAGAACGTCGCAGAGTAGAACAGCAAAATATTAAACTGCGAGTGTTAAACGGGCATACCGCAACCGATATAGATTGGAAGAATTTCACTCAATTCTATGAACAAACCTTTGCCGAAAAATACGGTACTGCAACCTTAAATGAGGGTTTCTTCAAAGAAATTGCACAAAATCTACCCGAACAAACGCTTCTTGTGCTTGCCGATAATCCAGAAGGAGAATGCATTGCAGGCTCATTGATGTTTGCCAGCGATACGACCCTTTATGGCAGGCATTGGGGTTGTAGTGAACAGATAGACAAGCTCCATTTTGAAGCCTGCTATTATCAAGGCATTGAGTTTTGTATACAAAACGACTTAAAAATATTTGAGCCTGGCGCGCAAGGCGAACATAAAATAGCCCGCGGCTTTGTACCCACCCTAACCCGCTCTAGTCACTGGTTAAATAACTCCCCTTTTCAGGCTTCGATTGAAAACTTTGTAAAACATGAGCAAGATGCTATTGAACATTATATGAAATCACTTAAATCTCCCTACAAGGATTGCTAATGAACAAACCCTATTCAGAATCTTGCGATCAAAATCGTGACCCAATTTTTGATATTATCCAGCCACTCCTTGCGAATAAAAAACATCTTTTAGAAATTGGCAGTGGCACAGGACAACATGCCGTCTATTTTGCCAAAAAACTACCGCACCTTACGTGGCAATGCAGCGACCAACAAGAATATCATCAAGGTATTAATCAATGGCTAGATGAAGCCAAACTTGATAACACCCCTGCCCCAATGGCTTTAAATGTAAGTGACGACAAATGGCCAAGTGCTTATTTTGACGCCATTTTCTCAGCCAATTCCGTGCATATTATGTCGTGGCAAAATGTTATCGACTTTATAAACAATATTGGAAAAATAACATCATCAGGCTCCATCTTAATCCTCTACGGCCCGTTCAATTACAACGGTCAATACACCAGCGAAAGCAATGCACGATTTGACACTTGGTTAAAAGAGCGCAACCCCGATAGCGGCATTCGTGACTATGAAGCCGTTAATGCATTAGCCGAGCAAGCAGGTTTCAGCCTCAAAGAAGATTACGCAATGCCTGCGAATAACCGTATTTTAGCGTGGGTGAAAAGACAAAATCACTAAAAAAGAGGGATGTACTTCCCTTCGACATACTTCGACAAAGCTTGTATGGTAATTCCAGCCTTTATCAACGATCATAGTAAAGGCATCGGGGAGGGGGAGGTTTTTCGACAAGCTTCTGCCACAAGATAGTTCGTGTACAGACTCG
>JALXAQ010000009.1 GCA_026991885.1 Thiotrichaceae bacterium | reverse complement strand
GTCCACGACGATAATGAGACAAAATATCAAGAAAATGGTTCGCAGCAACATAATGGCTTTGTCCTTTGGAACCCCATACTGAGGTCATCGAGGAAAAGTTCACAAAAAAGTCCAGTCTCATCTCTTGAGTCAATTGATGTAGAACCCAAGTACCAAGCACCTTGGGACGAAGCACCGACTCAAACGTACTCCATTCTAGCTTTTCTATGCTTTGAAAACCTGGGACACCGGCAGCATGAATAATGCCTCGCAAGGGAGGCATTGATGCCTTAATATCCGTCAGCACCTTAGCAATATCAGCCGCCTGAGAAACATCGGCCCGTGCGACTAGAATCTGAGCACCGGCTTGCTCCATTTGAGTCAAAATGTCCTCTACATGACTGGATGCACCACGACGTCCCGTGAGAACTAAGTGTTGAGCACCCTGCTCTATCATCCATTGGGCGACCCTCAGTCCCAAAACCCCCATACCACCCGTAATCAAATAGGTAGCATCCCGCCGTAACGTCACGCTTTGAGTTTGTTCTGGTAGACTGCTACGCACCAGACGGGCAATATAACGCGCATTACCACGAAAGGCAATTTGGTCTTCTGGCGTTTTTGACCTAATTTCTTCAAACAAGGCTTGTGCATTTGAATCCGCTTTAACTTCAGGGTCTAAATCTACCCGCACACACTTGAGTTCTGGATGTTCTAAAGCAATGACTTTCCCCATACCCCATAAGGGAGATTGAGCAAGCCCGAGGAGAGGTTGATTTTTGTTTTTCGGCTCTCGGATTGTGACTGACACAGCACCCTGAGTTACTAACCATAGCGGTTGGGAAAGTCCGGCTCTGACCAAAGCTTGTGTGAGGTGCAACGTGCTACCACATCCTTGTTGATTAGCCATGTCCAAGTCTGCAACTGTCAGCGTGTCGGCCCCCACCGCATCTAAACTCCAACAGTGAATTACTCCACGCAATCCGCGTTGTTTTATGTTCACGGCTTCTAATATCTGCTGAAAGTCCTCTGGGCGGGTTGGGTCTATTCTGAAGCTTTGCTCGTCTATTTTTTCATAGGCTTGACCTTGGAATACGAGGAGACAAGCTTCACCACTGGCCCTGATGAGTGTGGCTAACTGCTGAGCAATTCCCTGAGCATCCGCAAAAATGAGCCAACGCCCACCACCTGCCCCCAGCGGCGACTCAAGGGGGAATTTTGCCGTTTGACCCACAATCACTGCCTGGTGGAAATCGAACGCTTTTGACTCCAGAACCGGTGATAGGGACGCGACTTGTGTCAATCCATTTTTTTGCAACAATGCTTGCCACTGTTCACCAGACAGCAATGGGTAATCTGGCCTGTCGGCAAACCGCCACCATCCTTCGGTTAATCCAAAGGTTAAATCCAACCAGCGCTGACGCTCGGTGACTTCCCATAGTACCAGCATTCCGCCGGGAGCCAATAAACTATGTATATGCTGTAAAGTTTCACCTAAATCTTTAGTTGCGTGTAGCACGTTGGCGGCCACCACTAAATCATATTGATGTTTCTCAAACCCTTGAAATTCAGGTGCTTTTTCAATATCTAAGACTTGATAGCGCACAAAGGGGTAATTGTTGAACTTTTCTTGCGCCTGTGTCGTAAAGAGGGGAGAGATGTCGGTAAATACATACTCTGTCTGGTGAGCAGGTAGGTGTGGTAGGAGGTAGGCCGTTGTTCCCCCTGTGCCAGCCCCAATTTCTAACACACGCACACCACGTCCTTGGGGTAAACGCTCCAACGCCTGTAAAACCACCTTTTGTAGATATGTGTTCATCAGCAGTGCAAAGGGCGATTCTTGATAGAGTTGGGTGGTCGTGGTTAAATCTCCATCGGGAAATAATAACTGTAGTGGATCATATTCTCCCCGAAGCACTTCAGCCAGTTTGGCACCGCAACGTGCCAGCAAAGTCAATTGGGCGTTTGAAGTGGGGTATTGCGTTAATAGTGTATTTATATGCCCCTGTGGTTCTAGAATGTCAGGCACCCCAGACACTTCCCACTCGTCGCCTAGATGCCGTAATAGTTCTTCTTCCGTCAGTATCTCCAAGAAGCGACCCAGCAACCGTTTGTGTTGGCTAACCACGCCTAACTGCTCTGCTATTGTGGTGGTTGAAAAACGTTGCTTGAGTTTCCATGCCCATCCCATTTGCTGGAAGGCACTCAATATATATTCCACACTCAAGGCATCAAGTTGGGGCAAGAGTTTCCCGTAAAATTCAATCTGAGCAATTGAACTCTCCAGATAAGGTTTGAGGCGGGTGCTGATTTCGGTGGGGGTCGGCATATAATCTGGTGGCAATCCTAGACGCACTTGGGGCTGCCATTCGATTTCATAAAGCAAATCTTGTAAAGACTCTTGGGCGAGCAAAGATTGACGGTTCACTTTTTGAAGTTTAAGAGCTTCTAGGGTGGCTATCAACTGTCCATCTTCTGCGAAGATACGCATATCCGCCATCAAGAATTGTGAATCTGGACGCATCCTCGCCGCGCTCCACAGGCGGAACTCAGGCTGACGGTAAACGCGCAAACGGTCTATACTCACTAGAATATAAGTCTTTCCATCATCGGGAAAGATGGCCCCTAACACTTGGAAAGCCGCATCCAGTAGTACCGGGTGTAGATAAAAATCTGTGGCTTCTAAAACTAAGGCTTCTGGTAATTGAATCCTGCCGAGTGCTTCATCGTCGTTATGCCAGAGTTTTTCAATGGCTTGGAAACTGGAACCCAAATCAATTCCCCGTTTCTCTTTATATTGTTGATAGTAGTCAGTAACGCCTATCTCTTCCGTGCATCGCGCCTGTAGGGCCGCTAAATCAACAGTACTGGTTTCTGGTTGCCCTTCCATGATCTGACCAGAGACATGACATATCCAATCGGGTTTTTCATTTTCTATTTTAAGGCTAAAAATCTTAAAAGAATACGCTGCCGTCCCTTCAGGGGTCAAAAGCAACTGGACTGTCTTGATTTCATCTTCTGGCAAAATCAAAGCTTGCTGAATGACAACATTTTCCAAAATTAAATGTTCGGATATGGCGCTGCCCGCTGCTAAAGCCATTTCCAAGTAAGCGGCTGCCGGAAAAAGAGTGGTTTTAAAAACCTGATGATGTGCTAGAAAGGCGGGGTGACTGGGCTGCAATTGAGACTCAAATATAATTTCTTGACCTTTAAGAGGGGCTGACTGTAGTTTTTGACCAAGTAGCGGGTGCCCTTTATTTTTGAGTGTTGGCTTTCGTGTTTCAAGACCATAACGTTTTCGCTGAAAGGGATAGTTCGGTAGTATCACCCGACGACGCGGATAATCTTCATCAAAACCAGTCCAATCTATGAACACGCCACGCACATATAATTCTGCCAAACTCTGGAGCAAGGTTTGCCAATTTTCTTGGCCTTGACGCAAACTGACGAGCCAAGTCCCGACATCTTCTGGGAGGCACAATCGACCCATGCCCAATAAGGACGGTTTTGGCCCTATTTCCAAAAATATTTCATAGTCTTGCTGATAAAGTGTCTCCATACTCGCCGCAAAACGCACCGGTTGACGCACATGACGTGTCCAGTAGGCTGGGGTTGCGATTTCATCCGTTGCCAGTTGTCCGGTGACATTAGAACACAGGGGGATTTGAGGCGTGGCGTAAGTCACTTCGGCGGCTATCCGCTCAAATTCAGCTAACATCGGTTCCATCATGGGAGAGTGGAAAGCGTGGGATACGGGCAAGCGTGTGATCTTGATATTTTTGTCGCAAGCGGCACTGATGGACTCTATGGCTTCGTGTTTGCCGGAAATGACGACATTTTCTGGGCCATTAATGGCGGCGATGGAGACGTCTTGTGCGTAGGGCTGAATGATCTCGGCGGCTTTGGTTTCATCCACCGACAGCACCAGCATATCACCTTTGTCACAGAGCGTCTGCATTAAACGCCCCCGCGCTGCTATTAATTTTAGGCCATCTTCTAGGCTAAAAACACCAGCGACACAAGCAGCCACATATTCTCCGACGCTATGTCCCATGAGCACATCAGGTTCTATGCCCCAAGATTGCCATAACTCGGCGAGGGCATATTCTAGGGCAAATAAAGCCGGTTGAGTATAAGCTGTTTCATTGATCTCCGGTTCACCGATAACTGAAAGCAGCGGTTTTTCCAAATAGGGACGCAAAATATCATTACAAACATCAAGTGTTTCACGAAAGAAGGGCTGAGTCTCGTAGAGTTGATGTGCCATACCGACATATTGTGAGCCCTGACCGGTGAACAAAAACGCTATTTTCGGTGACTGGCCACTTTGTGCTTTACCACCCGTTCCAAGACCATTCAACTGTTCTTGAAGTTGCTCTGCTGAGTCAGTGACAACCGCAAGGCGGTGTGCAAAGTGCGAGCGGCCTGTATTCGCTGTGAAACAGACATCAGCCAAGGATATTTGTGCGTGGGATTGAAGATAACTGACATAAGCGTTTGCTAATGCGCGTAAAGCCGGTTCATCTTTTGCGGACAGGGTTAATATGTGTTTAGGACGTTCAATCAATCTCCCAGCCGCTTCGGTGTTTTTTGACTCAGGGGCGGAGGCGAGAATAACGTGGGCGTTGGTGCCGCCGAAACCAAATGAACTCACGCCGGCTAGTTTCTCTGTACCCGGCCAGGGCAATCGTTCTGTCGGAATCGACAATGGCGTATCAGCGATGGCAATAAGGGGATTCAGCGTTTTCAGGTGCAGATGAGCTGGAATTTCTTCTTGCTGTAAGGACAACACGACTTTGATTAATCCGGCAATACCCGCTGCGGCTTCTAAATGACCAATATTGGTCTTAACGGATCCAATATAACAAGGCTGTTCTGCTGAACGGCCAGACATCAAGACTTCTTTGAGCGCATTTAATTCAATGGGATCACCTAAAGAGGTGCCCGTGCCGTGGGCTTCAACGTAATTAATCTGAGAAGCGGCGACGCCGGCATTGGCTAATGCTTGACGGATGACGGCCTGTTGTGCAAGGCTGTTGGGGGCGGTGAGTCCATTGCTGCGCCCATCCTGATTCACGGCGGTTCCTTTGATGAGGGCAAGGATATTGTCTCCATCCCGAGTGGCATCAGATAGGCGCTTGAGTACGAGAATGCCACAGCCTTCTCCACGCACGTAACCGTTCGCATCGGCATCGAATGTTTTGCAGCGTCCATCGGGTGAGAGCATGTTCGCTGCCGAAAAAATAATGCTTAATTCCGGGGATAAGATTAAGTTGACAGCCCCCGCCAACGCTAATTCAGATTCTCCTTGACGCAAACTTTGGCAAGCGTGATGGACCGCGACGAGGGATGAGGAGCAAGCGGTATCCATTGCCCAACTGGGGCCGTGTAAGTCCAACTGATAGGAAAGACGATTAGCGGCAATGCACTGAGTGGTGCCGGTGCCAGCGTAGGCATCAAGACCCGTGCCAGACGCTGTCTGCAAGCGGATATAATCATTGCTGCTAATACCGATGAAGACGCCGGTTTGACTGCCCGCCAATTGTTCGGCTGCTAAGCCAGCGTTTTCCAAGGCTTCCCAACTGACTTCCAATAATAAGCGTTGTTGAGGGTCCATGCTTTCGGCTTCACGGGGCGTAATCCCAAAAAAGGGTGGATCAAAGGCGGCTACTTCGTCTAAAAATCCGCCCCAGCGGGTGTTCATTTTGCCGGGGGTATCGGGTTCATAGAAGGCATTGATATCCCAACGTGAGGCAGGGACTTCCTGAATCGCATCGACACCATCGTGCAATATTTGCCAAAAGGTCTCTGGTGTCTTCGCGCCCCCCGGAAAGCGGCAACCCATACCAATAATGGCGATGGGTTCATTTTCCGTTTGTTGTTGAATAGGTTCGGGCTGTTCTTCTCCGGCTAAATAGTGGGCAAGGGCTTGAATGCTCGGATAATCATAAACCAAGCTGGGAGACAGTTTACGATCTAACCAGGTTTCTAGTTCTCCTGATAGGCTGACGGCTGTTACTGAATCCAAGCCATAACGGGCCAAGGGTTCTCGAACCTCTATCTGGGTGGTGGCTATTTGTAACTTTTCAGAAATATTGGTGAGTAGCCAGTTTTGAATACTTTTTGCGGAGTGCGCTCCCAAGTCTTTGGAATGCGGTTTTTGAGAAGGGGTTTCGTCCTGTCGCCATTCTCCCACAATATTCAGGCTGCCGGCCAAAAACTGTTCTCGACACGCACTACGCTGAATTTTGCCACTGGAGGTCTTTGGAATAGTTGCCACTCTGAGCAGCAATACGGCATAAACGGGCATGTCGTATTGTTCAGACAGTGCTTGACGAATTGTGTTAATGGCCTCTTCAATCTTGATTTGACGTGCATTTTCTGAGAGACGAGGGGGCATAAAGCTGCGCTCGACTTCTGCTGCGACAACTAAACGTTCTTCGCCATTGACTTCCACAGAAAAAGCGGCATTACTCCCCTGACGTAATTGGGGATAACTGTTTTCTACAGTGAGTTCAATATCTTGGGGATAGTAGTTCCGGCCTCTTATGATGATGAGGTCTTTAAGGCGACCAGTAACAAACAATTCACCCTCTTTTAAAAATCCTAAATCTCCAGTGCGTAAGAATGGCCCTTCGCCAGTTGCGGTAAAAGCACGAAACGTTTGTTCGGTCTCAACTGGGCGGTTCCAATAACCTTGCGCCATTGAGGCACCGGATACCCAAATTTCACCGACTTCATCAGAGGCGCAGGGCATCAACGTCTCCTGATTGACAATGGTAATTTGAGTATCAATTTCACTCAAGCCGCATCCAACCAGTGTCTGAGCCGCTTCGACCGCTCTCGCCTTGACCACATAATGCTGTGCCAAGGCTTCTGTTTGAACGGTTAGTAAAAACGGGAGATCGCTATGGCGAACAGCGGTCACTTTTAAGGTTGCTTCGGCGAGTCCATAGCCCGGACATAAAGCCGTTTTGTTAAAACCACAAGGTTCAAACGTTTTAGCAAAACCTTTGAGTGTTTCTTCTCTGACGGGTTCTGCCGCGTTTAAAGCCATACGCCAACGACTAAGCTCCAAAGTTGCCCGTTGTTGTGGTGTAATGCGCTGTACGCAAAGTTCATAAGCAAAATTAGGTGCCGCACTGTGAGTAGCACCATAGCGCGAAATTGCTTGTAACCAGCGAAAAGGTTGTTGCAAAAAAGCGGTTGGTGCCATCAGGTAACAAGGAAATTCTTTATATAAGGGCTGAAGTATTCCGTAGATAAGTCCCATATCATGGAAGATGGGCAACCATGTGAGCATGACGCTGTCTGGCGTGTGCTCCCATCCTAAATCAAGGTCTTTTAAATTGTGCAACAAATTAGCATGGCTTACCATGACACCTTTTGGTGTGCCTGTCGAGCCTGAGGTATATTGAAGAAAAGCTAGGGTATCAGGCTGAATGTCAGGTGTTTGCCAATTATTGGTGTCGGGGAGATTATCAGTCGCAATCCACTGCAAGTCTTTCAATTCTGGGGTATGGGCGAGGCGCGGCGTTATATCTGATAGAATTTTGCTAGTCGTCAGTACCAGTGTCGCTTGCGCGTCGTTCACAATAGCGGCAATACGAGGATCAGGACGATTGCGCCGTGGTGGATAAGTGGGTACGGCTATGATAGCTGCGTACAGGCAGCCGAAAAAGGCTGCAATATAATCTATTCCCTGTGGGTAGAGTAACAAGGCACGCTCACCGGCGGCGGATATTTGCTGAAGCTTTGTTGCGATAGTCCGTACTCGTCTGTCTAATTGTGCATAAGTGAGGCTGAGTTCTTCTGTTTCGCCATCTTTGAGAAAAGTATAAGCATGTTTATCGGGTTGGTTTTGGGCTCGGTGGCGGAGTAGTTCTACTAAGGTTTGATGCGTGGTTGATGGGGTTGGGGGAGTCGGTAATTCTTGTTGCCATTTTCCGACAATATTCAGGGTATCGGTCAGAAACTGTTCTCGACAGGCATGGCGCTGAATTTTGCCACTGGATGTTTTAGGAATAGTTGCTACTCTGATCAACAAGACGGCATAAACGGAGACATCGTGTTGTTCAGATACGGTTTGACGGATAGTGTTAACGGCTTCTTCAACATTGAGTGGCTGATGGCGTTTTGGTTCTATACCGGGTACTATCTCTATTTGACGACGATCTTTTCCTGCGCGACGTTTTATCGAGCGACGACGGGGGCCAAAACGGCGTTCAATCTCTGCCACGACAACTAAGCGTTCTTCGCCATTGACTTCCACCGAAAATGCGGCACAACAGCCTTGACGTAAGATGGGATAACTATTTTCTACGGTTAATTCAATATCTTGGGGATAGTAGTTTCTGCCTCTTATGATGATGAGGTCTTTTAGGCGACCGGTGACAAACAATTCTCCGTCTTTTAAAAATCCCAAATCCCCAGTGCGTAGAAATGGCCCTTCGCCGGTATCGGCTAGATAGGCTTTCCAAGTTTGTTCCGCGCTATTATTCCAATAACCCTGTGCTACATTTGGGCCTGATACCCAAATTTCGCCCACTTGTTGGCATGGGCGGAAAGTTTCTGGTTCGACGATCACAATTTTCTGGTCTAACCATGTTTGACCACAGCCCACGATGGTTTGTTGAGTGATCTTGGGCGCTGCCCTTTTCAATCCGCCTGATACGAATAAGGTGGCTTCAGCCAAGCCGTAACAGGGGTAAAAGGCTTCGCGGACAAAGCCACAGGGTTCAAAAGTCGTGGTAAATCTGTCGAGTGTGTCGGCTCGGATGGGTTCAGCACTGTTAAAAGCATTTTCCCAAGTGCTCAGATCAAGTTTTTCTCGCTGTTCGGGGGTTATCTTTTGAACACATAAGTCGTAAGCAAAATTCGGCCCACCACTGGTGGTTGCCTTATAGCGCGAAATCGCTTGCAACCAACGGTAAGGTTGCTGTAAAAAGAGCATGGGAGACATGAGTATGCCGGGTATGCCGAGATACAAGGGCTGTAAGACGTTGCCAATCAGTCCCATGTCATGAAATAAGGGCAACCATCCGACAATAGTTGTTTTCTCAGTGTGTCCGAATGCCTGCTTGATCATTTCTTGATTGTAGAGCAGGTTAGCATGAGTCACCCTCACGCCTTTAGGTGTACCTGTGGAGCCGGAGGTGTATTGGAGAAAAGCTAAGGTTTTGCTATGTACTGCAGGCACTTTCCAAGCTGAACCGTCGCTAAAGGAAAGATCGTCAGTGCTGATCCAGTGGAGTTTTTTTAATGTTGGGGTGTGGGTGAGTCGCTGGGTTATATCTGAGAAAATGTCGGTCGTGGCGAGTACAGCAGTCGCTTGCGCGTCGTTGATAATAGCGGCAAGACGAGAATCCGCTCGATTGCGTCGTGGTGGATAGGTGGGTACGGCGACGACTCCCGCAAAGAGGCAGCCTAAAAAGGCGGCGATATAGTCTAAGCCGGGGGGATATAGTAATAGGGCTCTGTCTCCGGCTGCGATTGTGTTTTGAAGTTTTCCAGCAATCGTCCGCACTTTATCGTCTAATTGTGCGTATGTGATGCTGATTTCTTCAGTTTCGCCATCAAGGAGAAAGGTATAAGCCGGCTTATCAGGTTCGACTTGCGCTCGGTAGCGAAGTAGTTCAACGAATGTGCTTGGCGAATTCATTTTTAACTTATTGTTATTATATTAATTATTTTATTAATTTTTGAGTCGACACGCGCCCGCGTGGCGTGGGAATAAGAAAGCAATTACAGTATTAGACACTCATTCTAGTTTGTCAAATTTATTTAATTTAAAACCTCAATTAATTTTCATAAGTTAATAATTATACTATTATTTTTTAATAAATAAACTGTTTATTAGAATATTAGTCATTTCTAATTTTAACATCGAGTTATGATTTTGCATTGATTTTTAAGATTTCTCTCGAAACCTCAAAAACACATCGAGCCTGATTTTTAAACTTGTCCAGAAAAGTTTTATCCAGCATCTAAACCTCAGAGGTTTTTAAAACTGAAGAGGTTTGGGCCAAAACTTATCTGGATGACTATAGCTAGCCTAACGGGTGCGACGCAGCATTTAGAAAGCACCATTAATCTATTTATTTACAGGGACTTCAAAAAGGTGCGTGGGACGCACCCGTTAGGCTAGCTTCAAACCCTTGAATCACGGATTTTACGGATGACACGGATTACGCGGATTTAAAGTCAAAGTCAAAAGACTAATGAGTGTTTTTATGTTTTTAATCCGTGTCATCCGTGTCATCCGCAAAATCCGCGATTCAATGGTTTTTTTTAATAATTTGCCCTTTATGCCATTCTATTTTTGATGAGCTGTTGTGTTTTTTTAAGGCGTTTGAGCCAGTGAGAGATGGCGCTCATAAATAGACAACAGTGCCGGCACAGCCAACAAAACTAAGACTGTGGAAAACATTAAACCAAAGGCAATCGAGGTTGCCATCGGTATCAAAAATTGGGCTTGTAATGAGCTTTCAAAAAGCAGCGGTGTTAATCCAAAAATCGTGGTCAACGATGTCAACAACACTGCCCGTAAACGTTGACAAGCGGCCTCAATCAGGGCTTTTTCGACTGGCATCCCATCTTCGCGGAGTTGTTTATAAAAGGTTATTAATACGATGGAGTCATTAATCACGATACCTGATAAGCCAAAAAATCCAAACAGTGATAAAACGGTCAAATCAAGGCTCATGAGCCAATGCCCAAAAATAGCACCCACTATGCCAAACGGAATAACACTCATCACGATCAGCGGCCAACCGTAAGAAGCAAATTGCCAAGCTAATACGAGATAGATCAAGGCTAATGCAATTAGCATTCCACGTTTCATATCGTCCAATGTCTCGGCTTGATCGGCGGCTCGTCCTTCAAAGCTATATTCTAGCCCATAACGGCTCGTTAAGTCGGGCAAAAAGTTGTCCGTCAGATTGGCTAAAATTCGATTGCTGTTATTGACCGCTTTATCGACATCGGCTGTCACTATCGCTGCTAAACGACCCTCGGCATGGCGTATGGCTTCAAAACCTCGTCGCGTTGTGATTTGCACTGCCGTCGAAAATGGCACACGGGCACCATTGGGTAATTGCAGGGTGAAATTTTCTAAGCTGGCGAGATTATAACGCTCATTATCGGGTAATACAACACGCACTTCAATTTCATCATCTCCCTCTTGATAAATCTGTGTTAAGTGTCCATCAAAGGCGGCGCGTAATTGCCGCCCAACCGATTCGATGGTTAATCCTAATGCCATCCCGTAGGGGGTTAATGAATAAATCCATTGTTCTCTGCCAAAGGGCATGTCATCTTCAATCCCCGTCACCCCTTCAAAGGTTTTCAGCACTTTTTTTAGTTCAAGGGCTGCCGCTTTGACTTTGTCAGCCTCTTCGCCATTGAGACGGATTTCGATGTCCCTGCCGGGTGGTCCCCCTTTGCGTTCCATGATGGTGAGCGATTCTAATCCTGGCGGCGTGCGGACTTTACTTTGCCACATTTTAATAAATTCTTTATTACGCACAGTGCGACTGTCAGGAGAAGTCAGTTCAACCGTCAAAGCACCAAATTGATCGCCTGTTCTAACGCTGCCCCCCGCTGCAATGCCGCCACCATGCCGAGATACGATGACTTTAACAAGATTGCCATCCAGTTCTTTATTTGTGGCGTATAAGGTTTTTTCTAAGTGTTCTAAAAAAGCATCAACCCGCTCTGGTGAGGTGCCCGCCACAAAGTTAGCATTGGCCGTAATTATCGGATTTTCGGGCGACGGAAAAAAGGTAAAACTCAATCGCCCCCCAGTTATCAATCCTATTGCAAATAGCATGACAGCCACCATCGTTGCTAAGACAGTCCAGCGGAAAGTGATGGCAAGGGTGACAAGGGGACGAAAATAAAAATCACGGAAATGGTTAAAGCCCTTTTCAAGTTTTTGTCTAATAGGGCTAGGTTTTTCGTCGTGGAGCTTGTGAAAGCTATGCCGTAAATGTCCGGGTAGGACTAAAAAGCATTCAATCAATGAGGCGATTAAGACGCAAATCATAACCAGTGGTATGGCAAATAGTATATTCCCCATGATGCCACCGATCAACATTAAGGGTAAAAAAGCGGCGATAGTGGTCAAGGAGGCGGCGGTGACGGGGGCAAACATGCGTTGTGCGCCGCCTTCGGCGGCTAAGAGTGATTGTTCGCCTGTTTGAAAATGGGTAAAGCCGTCTTCACCAACGACAATGGCATCATCAACGACAACGCCTAATGCCATTATCATGGCAAATAAGCTGACCATGTTGATGCTGCCGTCCACTAAATATAATATAGCTAACATGCCCATCAATGAGATTGGTATGCCAGCCGCCACCCAAAATGCGACTCGCCCATTGAGAAATATAAATAAGATAGCGACGACTAATATTAATCCACCCAAGCCATTTCTTAATAATAATGATATGCGATCATCAATCATTTCCCATGTTTGGTCATATACATGCAATTTGACACCTGGCGGTAGTAATGGACGGGTTTCTTCTACCCATGCTTGTAATATTTTTGCCGCTTTTAGGGCGTCATTTTCCTCTGCCCGCTGCATTTGTAATTCAATGGCGGGTTTACCTTGATATGTAATACGGACTTGCCCCTGTCGGGGACGGCGTTCAATTGTGGCGACATCATCGAGTTGAATATAACGACCTGATTTGTCGGTTATTAATGGTAATTGGGTAAAGGCTAATTCATCGCGGCGTTGCTCTAGGCTCCGCAATTGCCGTGCGACGTCATCGCGCCCAATAGCGCCTGCGGGTAAATCGCGACTAAAATGTGTTATTTTTTCACCGATTTGGGGCAAAGTGAGACCCAATTCCTCCAATTGAGCCGATGAAATTTGCACTGCAATTTCTTCTTTGGGCAAGCCTTGAATTTGAATTTTGCTAATGCCACGCGCTAATAGTTGATGCTCCATGCGCTGTGCTAGGTGGCGTAATTCGTTGACATCTGAGGGACCCGTAATGAGTACACGGGCAATTTGTTCATAGTGGGCGGCTCGACTGATTTCTGGTTTTTCGGCATCGGAGGGTAAGTGACGCAATAAGGCGACTTTTTCTTTGACTTGATCGAGTGCCCACCCCATGTCGGTGCCTTCTTCATATTCTAAGAGAATCGTTGAAAAGCCGTTGGTGGAGGTGGAATTCATTTTGCGTACATGATCAAGGGTGCGTAATTCTTGCTCAATGGGGCGAGTGATAGAAATTTCCACATCCTCAGCCGTTGAGCCTGTCCAAACGACTGTCACAACGATAAAATCTAATGCGAAATTGGGGAGAAATTGGGTGTTGAGTTTGCTCAAAGCCCAGACACCCGATAGGAGCATCATCAGCATTAGGAGATTGGCGGCGACTTTGTGCTGTGCAAATGTGCCAATTAGATTTTGTTGGTGTTTAAAGGGTTGTTGCATGTTTGCTCTGGTGCGCGATGTTGTGACTTTTTTGGGGTGAATTTTATCATATAAGTTGAGCGGCAACTCGCCAAAAATAATATACCCAAAAGGGGCAGGTTTTGTCGGCTCACATCTGGTTGATGCCCTTATCACTCAAGGTTATAACTTGCGCGTACTTGATAATTTTTCGACTGGGCAATGGGAAATTTTATCCCATAATAATGAGAAAATCGAAATTATCAAAGCAGAAAAAATGATAGCGTTATTAAGCAAAAGATTGGTATAAGTGGTCACAAAATATGAATATTCCTGAAACAGAAAATCAATACATAGAATTTAAAACCGAACAAGTTTCTGCCCGGGATTTGGCGGAAGAAATTGTCGCCTTTGCCAATTCCGAAGGCGGTGAAATCTGGTTAGGCGTTCAAGATGATCGACGTATAGCCGGATTATCACGTTCTTATGAAGAAGATGTCATGAATATCGGACGAACAGCTGTTATTCCGCCTATTAACCTGAGTTATCAGGAATACACTTTTGGTGAACAGCGCGTTGCACGTCTCATTGTTCCCAAAGGTGTCGATCGACCCTACTATACGTCCAGAAACCGCTACTACATTCGGGTGGGCTCCACAAAACGCATTGCTTCTCGGGAAGAACTTATTCGCCTTTTTCAGGCATCTGGCTTATTTCACTATGATTTGATTGAGTTGGAGACTGCCAGCGAGAAAGATTTGAACTATTCTGAAATAGCCGATTACTTTACCCGCTACCAAATTGATTTTACAGAGGAAAACGAATCAGAAAAGCGGCGTTTGATCCAAGCCAGCGATATTACGGGAAGGCAAGCGCGTCCCACCGTAGGAGGATTGCTCATATTTGGCATCGCGCCCGAACGCCACCTGCCACAGGCAGGTATCGCCTTTGCACATTTTAAAGGCCGAGAAATTAATGCCGATCTGCTGGACAAAAAAAACTTCGGGGGCAACCTCCCAAGGCAGGTAGATAACGCACTAGCCGCGCTCAAGGCCAATTTGCCAATCGCATCAACTTTGCAGGGCACAAAAAGGATCGAATCAGCCCACTATTCAGATAAAGTATTCCGCGAATTGCTAGTCAATGCCTGTGTGCATCGAAATTACAGTATTACGGGCTCGCAGATTCGCATTTTCCTGTTTCAAGATCGGATAGAGTTTATAAGTCCTGGTCGACTTCCCAACACCGTCAGTGTGGAAAAACTGATTGTAGGCACCAGTTATATACGCAACCCCCTACTGGTGCGATTCATGGAAAACTTGGGTTATATGGATAAGCTAGGAAGAGGATTGCCTATGGTTTATCGTGAGGCAAAAAAAATGAATAGACTCATTGAATTTATTGATGAAGGAGAAGAATTCAGGGTGATATTGGGATTATCTTGATGCGTGGGCGGTTTATGTATAGGTTGCATCGTGATGTTTAACGTTTGGATGAGAAATCGTCGAATGCAGACAGCGGCCAAAATCGCCCCAAGTAATGAAATTAAAATATTTTATATTGCTGCCGTTCAACGGTTTATTTTTACTCTCGGAGAAATTGGGTATTGAGTTTGCTCAAAGCCCAGACACCCGATAGGAGCATCATTAGGAGGTTGGCGGCGACTTTGTGCTGTGCAAATGTGCCAATTAGATTTTGTTGGTGTTTAAAGGGTTGTTGCATGTTTGCTCTGGTGCGCGATGTTGTGACTTTTTTGGGGTGAATTTTATCATATCGTTGTGTCACTTTTTTGAAGTTTGTGTTTTTACTGAAAACTTCGGAAAATATTTTTGGTCATTCTCCGTCAAACCGGAATGAAGGCTCTCCCGCACTAGTACAAGCAATGCCATCGCCGTTAAGGGCAACCATAAAGGATTGTAAGGGCAACCATAAAGGATTGCCCCTACCCTCTGCCGTTACCTTAACTGCAAAATAAACGGATTAATTCCGGGTATTGAATTAAATCCGTTTATTCCGTCAATCCGTTGTACTATGGTCTGGGTATTTGGTGAACACGCACGATGTATCCGCCCTCCTGCACTATCAATCTTTTGGCAAGGATGCCGTATTTTGTAACTCTGCTGGCAATTTCGTCACACTATTAGTCAGAGCCATGAGCGATGGCAGCCCATCTATATTTCCGGTCACCATGCGTTGAGCTGACTTGTTATGCAATTTTATCCAACTGTTGTTGTTCAGAAAAGCCCAGATGCCGACGAATGTGCCATTAAAGCTAATGATCACGTCGTCTTTATCGTTACCGTCTAGGTCTCCTATCACTATGAATTCCGCCGATTGTAAAAAGGGAACCCAACTGCTGTTGTTCATTCTAATCCAGAAGTTGTACGGCTCTCCAAAGTCAATGATCACTTCGTCCTGTCCGTTACCGTCAAGGTCTCCCGTGATCATGCTGTCGGCTGACAGGCTATGTAGCGAAATCCAAATGCTGTTGTTCATCCCATTTAGTATATATGTCAATAGTTATCAATAGAATTGCTATCTTGACACTATGTTGCCAAGCTTTGCCAGCTAAGCTCTCAACATTTTCAAACTTTTGAAAAAGTTCTTGGTACATGGTTTTTCTCCAATGAACAGGTTTTAAGTATCCACCTATCAAAGCTTGGTGGATACGCAATCGCTTAATCCCACCCTACGAAAATTTTATGATAATCTGACAAAGTATAATTAACCTATTGATGTTATTAATTTTTAATTTATCAATCCAAAGTATTATTTTAACTTGTTTACACGGATAAGCTTGTTATCTAATGGCATCTGTGTAAGCAATTGGGCATGAATTCTCTGGACCAATTGGAGTGGATACTTGCGATCCTCTCTACAAACAATGATGCCAGCATGTTTTTTGACAATTTTATGTAACCTAATAAAATCACAACGATTTTGAGTAATTACAACCCGTTTTTGTTGTGTTGCATAAGCTAATACTTGGGTATCAGGTATGCGTTGGTTAGCTTGTCCAGCTTCACGAGCGGTCAACACATCATGGCCCAATTTTCTTAATTCTTCGACTACAGATTGAGGAAAATTTTCATCAGCATATAATCTAGTCTTCATTATCTTGTGCGGCAATCGCTTGGTCAATTTCGTTTTTATGGTCTTGATAATAAACCCAAGCAGCATCTAAATCACTTTGAATGAGACTTGGATAGTCTTTAAGTAATTCATTATCTGTCGCACCTTGGGAACGAAGAGATACAACTATCCACACTGGGATACGAGTATTACGAATACAAGCATTTCCACCACATACCCCTTGGGTATGTCGAATGACTGTTTCATTCTTGTACACATAAGACGATTGAGTCGGAGTTACTGGATATCTGGATGCTTCTGTCCAAAGGAGAATGGCTTCTTCTACTATCCGTTTTAATCTTTGTTGTTGCAAGGGCGGAGTATTGAGGTATGCTTGAGCGACTTTATCACTAACCTCATGGAGGTGTAATGTTGCCATGAGACTTCTCCATTAAATTTCTAGATTTTGAATATCTACAGATAGACATCCTTCAATAGCTTCATAGTGTTCCTTTTTTTGTCCAAGATAAATCTTGGACTCCTTGAGCCAAAAAAAAGGTGGGTTTTGCTCTACCCACCCTACAATAACAGTCGCTTTTTTTTGAATGAATAAATAATTATTTCTTAATCTTACGCAACTTATCAATCGCTCGTAATTGCAGCATCGCTTCAGCCAATTCCGCCTGAGCCTTCGCATACTCAAATTCTGCTTGTTTATCTGACAACGTTTTTTCAGCGCGTTGTTTGGCATCTAAAGCGGCTTTTTCATCAATATCGTGTGCTCGCAGCGCGGTATCAGACAATACCGTGACTTTATGTGGCTGAACTTCTAACAAACCACCAGAAATATAAAAAGAATCTTCATGCTCATTGTTGATTTTAAGCCTGACAGGCCCCTCACTGAGTCCCGTGATATAGGGCGCATGATTGGGCAAAATACCCACTTCACCTTGTACCGCTGGCGCAATGACCATCTCGGCTAAACCGGAAAATATCTCTGCTTCTGCACTGACAATATCGACATGAACAGTCATTGTCATGTTTATGACTCCTGATTAACAAGTGGGGTGGAGGGCATAATTAAACCCGCTTAGCTTTTTCAACAGCCTCTTCAATGCTACCAACCATATAAAACGCTTGTTCAGGTAAATCGTCATATTTGCCTTCCACAATACCTTTGAAAGCAGCGATAGTCTCTTTGAGAGGCACATATTTACCCGCAGTACTTGTAAACACTTCCGCGACAAAAAACGGTTGTGACAAGAAACGTTGAATCTTACGGGCGCGGGAAACAATTTGTTTATCCTCTTCAGAAAGTTCATCCATGCCCAAAATAGCGATGATGTCTTTCAATTCTTTATAACGTTGCAAAGTGCCCTGCACTGCGCGTGCAACATCATAATGTTCTTGACCGACAACTAAAGGATCAAGCTGACGACTGGTCGAATCAAGGGGATCCACAGCGGGATAAATGCCCAATTCTGCGACTTGACGAGATAACACAACGGTAGCATCTAAGTGGGCAAAGGTGGTAGCAGGGGAAGGATCAGTTAAATCGTCCGCTGGTACATAGACTGCTTGAATCGAGGTAATAGAGCCCGTTTTAGTAGAAGTAATCCGTTCTTGCAAGGCACCCATTTCTTCAGCCAAAGTCGGTTGATAACCCACCGCTGATGGCATACGTCCTAACAAGGCGGAGACTTCCGTACCTGCCAAAGTGTAACGATAAATGTTGTCAATAAACAACAACACATCACGACCCTCATCACGGAAATATTCGGCCATCGTCAAACCAGATAAAGCAACGCGCAGACGATTGCCCGGTGGCTCATTCATCTGACCATACACCAGCGACACTTTATCTAACACCTTGCTTTCCGTCATTTCATGGTAAAAGTCATTACCTTCACGGGTACGCTCACCAACGCCAGCAAATACCGAATAGCCGCTATGTTCGATGGCGATATTACGAATTAATTCCATCATATTCACGGTTTTGCCGACACCTGCCCCCCCGAATAAACCGACTTTTCCGCCCTTAGCAAAGGGACAAATCAAGTCAATCACCTTAATGCCCGTTTCTAATAATTCATTACTGGCAGAAAGTTCTTCAAATGTGGGCGCTTTGCGATGAATAGACCATTTTATCTCTTCATCTTTCTTTTCAAAAATGGGACCTTTTTCATCAACGGGATCACCCAAAACATTCATGATCCGCCCCAAGGTTTTTTGACCAACGGGCATAGCAATCGGTGCGCCCGTATTCGTGACGGATAAATCACGTCCTACCCCATCTGTCGTACCCATTGCAATGGTACGAACGACACCATCTCCCAATTGCTGTTGCACTTCTAGGGTCAAATTCTTGTCATCTACCCGCAAAGCATCATAAATCTTAGGCATGGCTTCACGCGGAAATTCAACGTCAACCACCGCTCCAATAATTTGTACAATTTTGCCCGAACTCATGTTATAAGATTCCTCATTGAAATAAATTTACTAGACAGCCGCAGCCCCACTCACAATTTCAGACAATTCTTGCGTAATCGCGGCTTGACGCGCCTTATTATAAGCCAATTGCAATTCATCAATCAGACTAGTGGCATTATCTGAAGCACTCTTCATAGCCACCATACGGGCGGCTTGCTCACAAGCTATATTTTCAACCACACCTTGATAAACCAGCGACTCAATATAACGTATCAATAAAGCGTCTAACACTTCTTGCGCCTCTGGCTCATAAATATAATCCCAATGATGAGCTAGTTTTTCGTCCTTCTCATCCGCCGTAATCGGTAACAATTGCCGCACTGTGGGCTTTTGTGTCATGGTATTAACGAAATGATTATAAATGATAAAAAGCTGATCAATCGTGCCGTCATCATAGGCATCTAACATCACTTTCACGGCACCAATCAAATTTTCAAGTGACGGCGTATCACCTAAATGGCTGGGTTGTGCGACGATATTGCCACCAAAACGTTTAAAAAATCCTGTCGCTTTGTTACCAATCGTACACATATCCATCTCAATATTCTCATCACCCCATTTTTTCATGCTATAAACGCCGGTTTTAAACAGATTAGTATTTAAGCCGCCGCACAATCCACGATCGGATGAGACGATGATGACACCAATGCGCTTGATTTCACGCGCAACCATATAATGGTGTTTATATTCAGGATGAGCATGTGCCAAGTGACCAATGACAGCCCGAATTTTATCGGCATAAGGCCGTGATTTACGCATTCTATCCTGAGCCCGACGCATTTTACTGGCGGCTACCATTTCCATCGCACGCGTAATTTTTTGCGTACTTTTAATACTTGCAATCTTAGTGCGGATTTCTTTTCCACTTGCCATAATTGATATCCAAAGTCTTTCAAAGAGATTTACGAGTTTTTGACATCATCAATCTTAACATCATCAATTTTAAATTCCATTTTTTTTATTTCTGAAGCAAATTCTTGAAGAGAAGAGCCATGAATTTTTTCACCAAAAAAGTGGTCAATCCGAGAAATATCACCCATTTCAATGATAAGTTTCAAATGCCCAAAACGCTCTTGTAGCAAGACATTTTCGCGCTTTGCAGAATGAAGTAATTGATTATAGATTTGTTCTGATATGGACGACAAACGCCGGCGTATTTCAGAGGATTTGATGCGGGTGGCAATCAATTTTTCCTGTTCAATTTCCTCAATCACTAGCCGCCATCTTTCTTGATGTCTTACTCTGTCTTCGGTGCTTAAATTAGGATCAGTATAAGCCGCTTCAAAATTAATATCTGTCCAATCTAAATAGTTATCTGGAAAATGATTCTCATTATTTTTTTTGACAAATTCTATAGTCTCTTGACAAGCCTCAATAACAACATGAGCTTTAGTTTTTTGTATTTTTATTTCTTCTTCAAGTCGCATGACATCGCCCATACACCATCTATTTTCATCGGCGGCATCTTGTCGTTGCTTTGAGGCGAATTCTATTATGTTGTGTAAAATATCTGAAGCTTCTCCCTTTTTTTGTTCAATATCCATTAAACAATTTTTAATTCTAGCGATTCGACGCTGATCAGCCAGTGTACTCAGGCTGAGTTTTTTTAAAAAGACATCTAAAGTTGTAGGCGTTGCGCTAGAGATGATTTTTTTATAGAGATCAATATAAATTTTTGGTTGTTCCAACCAAGAAATCAGTGTTTTCTTTTTATCGGATATTTTGACCAACATGCTGTCGTGTTTGGACAAAAGGATTTCTCCTTATTTAATTTAAATTTAAGCTTTTACGCGACTTTTATTCTCAAATTCTGCCTTATATTTTTTGAGTCTTTTTATCTCTAAGCGAAGCTTTTCAAGAGTTTCTTCAGGATCATCATGGTGCTCACTTTTTGTTTTATCCATTTTAAAACTGATAAAAGTAGTAATAGAGACTATTACACCTATCAAAATTGATAATAATAAAGTTACTAGACTAAAATTATCCATGCTAATCACCTGTTTGTTCAATAAATAACATGCAACTACATGTTGTAACAACGGTCATTAAAAACATAATCAGAGAGATATTTGTTATAATGTCAACATTCAATTTTTCATTCATCACACTGACATGAGCATAATAACCTGCTGATAAAGCCATGAGTAGAACAGTACACCATCCAACTATATGTATAGCGATTGAATTGGAAGGAACACCAAACAACTCCCCAACTGCAACCGCATTCAAAGTAGTAATAATAAGAAGCAATTCACCATGACCAATAAACATTGCCAAGGTTAAGGGTTGGTGATCTCCACTCATTACAACTAATGCTTTTAAAACAAAAGGAAATAGTCCAAAAATAATACTAAAAAATACCCATCGTATCACTCGTAACAATCTTGTTTTATTATCTTGGGTCATAAAACTTATTCTAATTTTTAGTTATCAATATTTTGGTGTCCAAGATTTATCGTCCAAGATAAATCTTGGACTCCGACAAAAATGAATCCTTTTTTGATGTACCCTGCTTTAACCATTTTATTAGACTTGTCCCTTTAAAATTGTAGCCCAGATAGGTGGGTTGGGCGTCCCGCCACTTCGTTTCGCTCTACCCACCCTACATACTAACTAACAATAAATAATCCGTTTATTCCGTTAATCCGTTGTACTTACTATATTTCTCTACCAAGAATGATTCGCCTTAAAATCCTCCAAAGCCGTTTTAAAACCCTTGGCTAACTCATCCGTGTAATCGCCACTTTCATTAATGTTTTTCAGCAAATCAGCATGATTGGCTCTCATATAACTGTGCAAAGCGTTTTCAAAATCAACCACTTTTTTCACATCGACATCATCCAAATAGCCTTCATTCGCAGCATATAAGGACACTGCCATATCCGCAATAGTCAAAGGTGAATATTGCTTTTGCTTCATTAGCTCCGTCACCCGTTGACCCCGTTCAATTTGTTTACGAGTATTTTCGTCTAAGTCAGAAGCAAATTGGGCAAAAGCAGCCAATTCACGGTATTGCGCTAAATCTAAACGCACACCACCGCCGAGCTTTTTAATAATTTTAGTCTGCGCCGCACCACCCACACGCGATACTGATAATCCCGCGTTAATGGCTGGGCGAATACCCGCATTAAACAGGTCAGTTTCTAAAAAGATTTGCCCGTCAGTAATCGAAATCACATTAGTCGGTACGAAAGCTGACACGTCACCGGCTTGGGTTTCAATAATTGGTAAAGCCGTCAAAGATCCCGTTTTGCCTTTCACTTCACCCTTGGTGAGTTCTTCAACATAGTCAGCATTCAGACGAGCAGCGCGTTCTAGCAGACGCGAGTGCAAGTAGAATACATCACCCGGATAAGCTTCACGCCCCGGGGGACGACGTAATAACAAAGATACTTGACGATAAGCCCAAGCTTGTTTAGTCAAATCGTCATAGATAATCAAAGCATCTTCGCCCCGATCACGGAAATATTCACCCATCGAGCAGCCCGCATAAGGGGCAATAAATTGCATAGCCGCAGGATCAGAGGCGTTTGCGGCAACGATGATGGTATGCTCCATCGCGCCATGCTCTTCCAATTTTCGCACGACGTTGGCAACAGAAGACGTTTTTTGCCCGACTGCAACGTAAATACATTTAATGCCGGTGCCTTTTTGATTAATGATGGTATCAATCGCCACTGCCGTTTTACCGGTTTGACGATCTCCAATAATCAATTCACGTTGCCCGCGTCCAATTGGTACCATTGAGTCAATCGCTTTTAAACCTGTTTGTACTGGTTGACTCACCGATTGACGACTGATCACGCCAGGGGCAATACGCTCTAGCGGCAAAGTGTCGCTGGTATTAACTGGACCTTTACCATCCAGGGGCAGACCCAATGAATTAACGACGCGCCCTAATAATGCCTCACCAACGGGCACTTCCAAAATACGTCCAGTACACTTAACAGCATCACCTTCCGTGATGTGTTCATAAGGACCTAAAACCACTCCACCCACAGAATCACGTTCTAGGTTGAGTGCCATCCCAAAAGTGCCGCCCGGGAATTCCAACATTTCACCTTGCACCGCATCAGCAAGGCCATGAATACGGACGATACCATCTGTAACACTGACGACAGAACCTTCACTGCGGGATTCTGTCGCCAAATCATAATTTTGGATCTGCTTTTTAATTAATTCACTAATTTCAGAAGGATTCAGTTGCATTTATGTTGTCTCGTTTTTTAACGGTGCAATTCTGTGGCTAATTGTTGAATACGCCCCCTAATAGAGGCATCAATGACTTGATCACCAGCACGAATTAAACAACCGCCTAATAGGGACTTGTCAACAGTGATGCTGATATCAACGGCTTTACCTAAGTGCTTTTGTAAGCTTGTTTCAAGTTTTTGCTGTTGCTCGGTATTGACTGGATAGGGAGAAGCGATTTCTACCTTGATATACCCCTGATGTTGCGCTTTCAATTGTTCATATTGAAGTGCCATTTGCGATATTGCCAATAAGCGATTGTTATCCACCAGAATTTTTATTAAATTTTTACCCGCCTCACTGACTTGCGCTTCATCACAAACATCAAGCAAGAGGCGGGATAAGGTGTTCTTATTCACTTGTGGATTGGTAATAATAGCAGCCATCGTAGGGTCTTCAATGGCAATCGCTAAGAAATTTAAGTTGTTTGACCACTCCTCAAAATTGTTCGCCTCGACTGCCAAGTCAAACACCGCTTCAGCATAAGGACGTGCTAGGGTTGCAAGTTCTGCCATAACATCAATCGCCTATAGCTTTTTAAGCATTTTGTTAAGAAATTCATCATGAGCCGTCGCATCGACTTCGCGTTCCAAAATTTTTTCCGCAGTGGCTAATGTCAAATTCACAAACTGCCGACGCAGATCTTCTTTAATACGGTTGACTTCTTGCTCAATTTCAGCAACAGCAACCTCTATTTGACGCTGCCCTTCAACACGCCCTTGCTCCTTAGCGTCTTCGATAATTTCATGGGACCGTTTATTTGCAGCGACAATAATATCCGAAGCATCCTGTTTAGCTTCACGTAAGCGTTCAGCCGACCGTTGTTCCGCTAATTCTAACTCATGTTTGCCACGTTCTGAGGCTGCCAAACCATCAGCAATACGTTTAGAACGTGCCTCCATCATGTCGGTGATGGGGCCCCATAAAAATTTTTGAATAAACCAAACAAGCACTATAAAAGTGAGTATTTGGCCAAATAAAGTGATAGTGATGCTCACTTCAACCCCCTCCGTTTTAACTAACCAGCGAGTGCGGCTTTAACTGCACCAAGAAACGGATTGGCGAAAATAAACCACATAGAGATACCCAATATGATCATCGGAAAGGCTTCCATCAATCCGCCAGTAAATAACATTTGTGTCATCAATTGTGGTCTCATTTCCGGTTGTCGGGCAATACCTTCCAAATATTTGGAACAGATGAGTGCCCAGCCGAGTGCAGATGCAAATCCGGCAGCAGCAAGCATAATGCCAACAATTAAGGCGGTGGATCCATAAAGTTGAGTAATCAATTCAGGGGTCATTCAATAGTCTCCTTAATAATAGATAGTGTGGGTAAGTCATATCAAATCCGATTTTTTGAAAAAATCGGATTTCTTTGGCGCCTCAGTGCTCTTCGTCCATTGTTTGATGGGCAATACTCAAATAGACGATTGTGAGTAACATAAAAATAAAGGCTTGTAATGTAATAATCAGAATGTGGAAAATAGCCCACAGACCACCGGGCACAAATTGAATCCACCAAGGTAATAAGGCAATTAACACAAAAATCAACTCGCCCGCAAACATGTTACCAAATAAACGTAGTCCCATACTAACAGGTTTTGCCAATTCTTCAATGGTGGTCATCAGGATGTTTACAGGTATTAATAGTATTTTGACGATGATATTACCAGCGGCAAAGGGATGAAATAAAAACATTTTGATAAAACCTAGCCCCCCTTTGATTTTGATATTGAAAAAAATAATCAGCGCAAAAATGCTACCCGCAAGTGCTAAAGGGGTATCTAAATTTGCCGTTGGTACGACTTTCATATAATGGATACCCACTAGAGCGGCTAGATAAGGCAAGAAGTCAACCGGCAGCAAGTCCATCGCATTCATCAATAAAATCCAGACAAATAGAGTAAAGGCGAGGGGGGCAATCAGGGGATTATAACCGACAAAAGCATCTTTGACTTGTTGCTCGACAAATTCAAACATGACTTCAAAAAAACTTTGCAATCCTGTCGGATTCTCCGGGTCTAAATTGTCGCCCACTTTTTTAGCCGCCCAGCCCAGTAATACTGCTAAGCCAAGCGCAAAAAAGAAAGTATCTAAATGCAAAGTCCAAAAACCTTCACCGATAGAAAGGTTATGTAAATGGTGTTGAATATATTCAACAGATGTGGGGCCACCCGTTACAGCCTCATGTTCCGCCACGCTTACGACTCCCTTAAATTGATTTAAAATTTAAATAATAATAAAAAAAATTGATAATTAAGGCTTTTTAAATAAATAACCCAAATGGGCACAGCCAAACGCTATCACCATTGGCAGGGGCGGCAATTCAAGCAAGCCCATACCTAATATAAAAAATCCGAGAGTAAAAATAAACCGTTGAACGGCAGCAATATAAAATATTTTAATTTCATTACCCGGGGCGATTTTGGCCGCAGTCTGCATTCGACGATTTGTCATCCAGACGTTAAACATCACCATGCAACCACCATATAATGCGCCTTGTGCTGCTAATAGCCCATTAGAAATATAAAAAGCCCACGCAATCCCCGCCGTCAAAAGCGACTGCACGGCGAGCATTTTTGAGGCGCCCGTGTCTAGTGTTGTTGTCTCGTCACTCATGATTTAATTTATTAATAATAACAATGCGTTATTATTTATACAAGGGCTTAAATAATGGGTGTGCAGTATAACGGCATAAGGAGACAATATCAATGAAAATCTTTACTGCGCTCTTAAACCACCGCCAAATTCCCTTTACTTTCTAACCAAGCTTTGCGATCCGTCGCCCGTTTTTTTGCCAGCAACATATTCATCATATTCTCCGTCTCCTCCGGCTCATCCAAAGTCAACTGAATCAAGCGCCGCGTCGCCAGTGCCATCGTCGTCTCACGCAACTGTAAAGGATTCATCTCGCCCAAGCCTTTAAAGCGTTGCACATTCACCTGTCCACGTTTTTTCTCTGCCGCGATACGATCTAAGATGCCTTGTTTTTCTTCATCATTCAAAGCGTAATACACCGTATTGCCAATATCAATACGGTAAAGAGGCGGCGTTGCAATATAAATATGTCCCTCTTTTACAAGTTGAGGAAAATGTTTAACAAATAAAGCACATAACAAGGTGGCAATATGTGCTCCATCAGAATCCGCATCCGCTAAAATGCACACTTTGCCATAACGCAATTCTTTTAAATCATCACTGCCCGGATCAATGCCCAGTGCGACTGCAATATCATGTACTTCTTGTGAAGCCAGTACTTGATTCGTATCAACTTCCCAAGTATTTAGAATTTTACCTCGCAAAGGCATCACGGCTTGAAAAGTCCGATCACGCGCCTGCCGACATGAGCCGCCGGCACTATCGCCTTCTACCAAAAATAATTCCGTTTGTTTCACATCTTGTAGGCTGCAATCTGCCAGTTTTCCCGGCAAAGCTGGACCATTTGTCGCTTTTTTGCGGACCACTTTCTTTTCCGCACGGAGACGTTTTTGCGCGTGCTTAATCACCAGTTCCGCAATTTGTTCTCCAAATTCAACATGTTGATTGAGCCATAGCGAAAAAGTATCGCGTATCACGCCAGAGACAAAGGTGGCACAAGTACGCGAAGAAAGCCGTTCCTTGGTTTGTCCAGAAAATTGCGGTTCTTCCAATTTTACTGATAAAATATAGGCGCAACGTTCCCAAATATCTTCAGGTGCTAATTTAACGCCCCGTGGTAAAAGATTGCGATAATCACAAAATTCGCGCATCGCTTCTAATAAACCGCCACGTAATCCATTAACATGCGTCCCTCCTTGTGTGGTCGGAATTAAGTTGACATAACTTTCCGTCAACAAATTTCCTTCAGGAATCCACATCAGCGCAAAATCAACGGCTTCCGTTGTCGCCTCAAAATGACCAATAAAGGGCATCTCTGGCAAACTTTCTATATCTCCCAAATTATCGAGCAAATAAGTGCTCAAACCTTCCTTATAATGCCACTCTAATTTTTCTCCCGTATTTTCATCATTAAAAGTGATAGTCAAACCGGCACAAAGTACGGCTTTTGCGCGTAAAATATGAGTGAGACGGGGTATCAAAAAACGTTGAGTATCAAAATATTTAGGATTAGGCCAAAATCGCAACATCGTACCTGTATTGCGCTTGCCCACTTTTCCAACCACTTCTAATTCTTCCGTTTTCTCGCCATCTGCAAACGACATTTTATATAATTTGCTATCACGTTTAATGCTGACTTCTAAATGACTGGAAAGTGCATTAACGACGGAGACGCCAACGCCATGTAATCCCCCAGAAAATTGATAATTTTTATTAGAAAATTTACCGCCAGCATGTAGGCGAGTCATGATGACTTCTACGCCGCTAACGCCTTCTTCTGGATGTATATCAACTGGCATACCACGCCCGTTATCGCGCACGCTTAAAGAGCCATCAGCATGTAAAATGACATCAATCTGATTAGCGTATCCCGCGATGGCTTCATCGACACTGTTATCTATGACTTCTTGCGCCAAATGGTTGGGGCGACTGGTGTCTGTGTACATACCGGGGCGTTTACGCACAGGATCGAGCCCGCTTAAGACTTCTATATCAGCAGCATCGTAATTTTTTTTCATGATTTTAGTCTATCGTTAAAGCGGAGAGTTATTGTATAATATTTTACCATGAATACTAAAAAATATAACTTTGCCTTTTTTGGACTGTCTGGCTCAGGCAAAACCTGCCTATTAGCCGCCCTTGATAGTCAGCGCATTGAACATCCAGCCGGATATACCAGTTCGCTACTACCACTAGAAGTTAAACGTCCAGCAAGTGAACCCGATACTTGGACAGAATCTGAAAAACAAGCTGATATTCTACATAAAAGTAGTGATCGGCTTGAGGAAGCTAAAAATCTATTAGAACAAGGCACTGTTCCCAATGGAACAGGATTAAGCATAGATTTTATCTATCATTATAAATTTTCCTCACCACAAACGGGGGAATTTCAGGTGCAATTAATTGATTATGGTGGCGAATTAGTGAGCCCTCAAAATGCGTCTCAAGATATTGCCAAAGATTTACGCGACAAGTTGGCAAGCATGGATGGTTTGCTCGTTTTAGCCCCCGCGCCTGATAAAACTGGCGGCTCTGAAAAACTCAATCAATTGCAAAAAACTATGGGGCTGATAGCGTTTAGTCAACCCATTGTATTTTTAATAACAAAATGGGATCGTCTCACCACACAAGCAGAATTGCCTACCCCTGAACATCGTGATTTATATAATGTTCTCATCAACAAAGTAGGAGAAGAAAATTGTAAAGTTTTTCCTGTCAGCGCATTTGGTGAGTGTGAACGGCGGGATGGAAAGGATGTGCCTAAACAAGTGAATCCCCTTGCATCCTTTGGGGTGTTGGAAGGTTTTATTTGGTTGGCACAACGTTTAGAGGCTATTAGGTTACAACAGAATGCGAGTCAGTTGGAAAATTATGAACAAGCCATTATCCATTATAAAAAATACTTACCTTATCCTTCATTGTCTTTATGGAAACTTAAATGTGAAGGCAAAAAGATTATCAATCTTTTTGAAAAAGATTCAGATATGGCAAAACGTGCGATACAAGCACAGCAACAATCTCTGAAAATTTGGTGGAGTCGCCTGATGATCTTGCTACCTTTGATGGTAGTCACACCATTCATCATGGACTCGGCTCAACAAGCTTATGAGGATAAGAAAAACTATAATGAAGTCGACCGCACTTTACATAATCCCAATGCCCGATTTGATGAAATTAAGAAAGTAGAACAGTGGTTAGAAAATTATTATTATATAACACCGCTTTCGCATCCCTTTTCTTGGCTCTTTGTTGTCACGAATGGAACAGCAAAGTCGAAATTGGATAAGTCGCGTGATAGGAGCGAAATCCGCTTTTGGCAAGCGATACAAGAGGCGCCCTCTTTAGAAAAAAAAATTCAGGCTGCCAAAGCCTATATCAAGGCACTTTCTAATGGAAAACATATTGGTGAGGCTAAAGTTATCGTGGCGCAAGCGGAAGAAGCTTTGCGTCAAAAACGTGAACAGCAGTGGTGGCAACCGGTACAACAGGCAAGCACGGTGATGGCTAAATTAGAAGCGGCGCGTGCTTACCAAAAAGCTTTGCATAATGGTACACATCAGGCGGAGATTCAAAGCATTATCAGACCCATTGAAAATTCCTTGCGTGAACAGAAAGAAGAGCGCTTATGGCAGCAAATTAAGGAAGCTGGCTCTTTGACGATTAAATTGGAGGCGTCGCGTGCTTATTTGAAAGCGCTGCCTGATGGTAAACGTCGCGCCGAAATTAATAAAATTATCGCGCAAATGGTAGAAGCTTTGCGTACACAAGAGGAAGAGCGTTTGTGGCAACCGGTTTTAAACGCTAAATCGCCGCGCATTAGAAAAGAGGCAGCGCAAACTTATTTGCAAGCCAAACCGGATGGTATGCAGGCTGCCAAAGCTAAAAATATTATTGCACAAGTGGATGAAATTTTACGCGAGGAAGTGGAACAACGCTGGTGGCAGCCGGTGGAGCAAGCCAGTGCGATGAGTGTGAAAGTTAAAAAAGCGCGCGCTTATCTAAAAGCTTTGCCAAGGGGTCAACATGCGGCAGACGCTGAAAGTTTCATCGTTCAATATGAGTCACAAAAAGAGTGGGCGACTTTTACAAATGATTATTATGAGTTTTTCAATGAAGGTCTGTTTTTGGACGCGGCACTGCATTTAAGCCAATATCAACCGAGAGAAGCGCCTCAATTACAAGCCCTCAAGTTGCAATTTTTAGCCAATGTTTTTACTTCTTTAGAGACTCAAATCAATCGCTTGTTGAATCGTAAAAGATGGTCTGATGCTTATGATCTACTTGATCAATACAAGCGTTGGCCGGCAGAATTCCATGATATACAAAAACGTGGAAAAATTAGAGCATTGCGTCAAAAAGTGCAAGTGGCTGAAGATCGTTATCTTTATATCACATTTCTTCAGGCGAGAGATTTAGAACGTGCGGATAATTATTTACGTTCTGCGCCCTTGCAGACGATGCGCTCTCAAGTAGAAAGCTACAAAAAATTTTTGATTCAGATACAAAATCCTCTGAAATTGAAATTGATTCTAGCGAGGATAGAGTGGGGTACTTTAAGCGATGATAGTAATATCATTACTGTTTTCATGGATGGCCAAAAAATAATAGAGCAAGAGGGAATAGATGCGGTGGAAAATAGTTCGACGGGTGAAATTGGTCGCTATGAATTGACAGAGAGACTGAATACCCACGTCACTCTTAAAGTTAAAATTGTCGAAAAAAATTGGTTATCAAGTTATGATGATAATGGGCAAGGGAGTATTGTTGTGCGCGTTGCCGATTTGGATGCTCTCACGCTGAATCTGAGACCGCCCCAAAATGAGTTTACAAATAAAGCTGTTTTTCGCCTTGAGGGAATCCCGACGAGTCCTTATTTGCCTGATTGGGGAGAATAACGACAGGGATTTTTTGACTGTTATAGAAATCCTATTTTTTTAAAAAATAGGATTTCTTTGAAAGTTGAAAGCTTTATTAGC
>JALXAQ010000008.1 GCA_026991885.1 Thiotrichaceae bacterium | reverse complement strand
AGCAGCTGTTCTCAGGTAATAATCAAGCGATTTCGCACCAATTGTAATAACCAGTTTATTACCTTTTAACACATGCTGGGAAGCGCTACGTGGTTTATTCAAATCGAGTATTTTTATTTTTTCTGTTTTTCTTTTTAGGCGAAATTCTCTTTTTATACTATTAACAATAGATTGGTAAGGTCGTACCTGTTTGGGAATAATAATTAAAACATCCTTTGCAGAATTATTATTCGCAAAAACAAAAACTGTTATATTCGTAAGGAAAACCAGAATTAGAATTTTCAACAGCAAATAACGACACCTAAAAAAGCACCGTGACAAGGGATTAATCTTCATCTCTTTATGATGATAATTAATCATGGTAGTTAGCCCATCCTCACAATATTATTACTTTAAAAGTCCAACTGTAAACGTACAAAAGCTCTGGGTTTAAACACGTTTCTGGGTGAAAAATCATTAAATTTATTAAATGCATTCTGGATGACAAAATCCACTTTGGCTTTTGAATTTGATAGTTTTAATTTCTTTCCAATACGAAGATCAACCCGCCTTAGATCAGCATTTCTATTGCGAAAATCTGACTGATATTGAAGAACACTGCTTATATCAAACTGGTTAGCCAGTTTTTTTGTAAGCAAAAGTGTGCCTGAATGCTTTGGTACAGATGAAGCGGGCAGAATACTTTCAGGGTCACTAATATCTTTTAAGCGGGTACCTTCAGTTTCTAAATAAGCATAGGCCAAACGCATTTGTAGACCGGGCACTGTATTAAATTTGTGTGTTCCCTGAAGTTCTATCCCCTGGGTGGTTAAATTCAATATATTATCCCATACCCTTACGCCTCCTGGCTGACCTTCATAAGGTCTTAATTGCAAACCAACAAAATCACGCATTTCTTCACGGAACAATTTTACATCCAGCTGGGTATTAATTTGAGGCAATTGAGCAATATAGGCGAGTTCATAAGCCGTTATCTGTTCTTCTTTTATTGTGTCATCCCTGATTGTTTCTAACGCAATTAGTTGTCCATCAGGAAAACGCGCACCCGTACTAATATGTTGCAAGGTAACCGAAGGAGCCAGTTTACCCTGGGTAATACTGGCGCGAAATGTATGTCCCTTTTTGGGATGAAGGTTTAAAGCAACCCTTGGCGAATAGACAGTACCGCTAAACCTGGTATGTTCCAGAAACAACCCAAAATTAGCATTGGCTTTTTCATTAATATGCCAGTCAATATTACCAAAGAGCCTGAATCTGTTTTCTGATTTGTTGCCCTTGCCAAAAAGATTCAAACTTTTTACAGTATCCCGCCTAGCCCCTAAACCCCATACATAATCAATATTTGAAAAACTGTTTTTTTGCTCAAACTCAATATCATAGCGCTCCGAATGAGTATTATCTGGTCCAGCACTTAATGCCATATCTTGCTGACCAGGAAAAATAACCGAAACTTCCTCAGGAGACACTTGTAATAAATCCGATACCAGGCCCAAAGTGGAATCATCATCCAGGCCCAGATAATTATGATAAAACTGAAGCGTGTTTTGCTTGTCTTTTAGCTTGTATATCCACTTGATTTGCTGGTAATTAGTCTCATGCTCACGATTACTATAACCACGGATATCTCCGCCAGGTACTTCAAGCCTGGTTCGTCCAATGCCTACATCAAACCTGATTTCATTTTCCAGATTGGGTACATAGTTACCTTTCATGCTCAGCTGTAAAGAATTGCGATCATCATTACTTAAGTCCCTGGGTCTTTTTACGACAGGTAACGCATCAAAACCCGTATTACTGCGATAGACCATTGAAAAACCATAATCAATATCCTTAACATTGCCACTATGATTAATTGTTAAATCCTTTCGGCCAATATTACCCAGAGCAGTGCGGATAGATGTTTTTGGCCTGGACAGGATATCTTTGGTAACAATGTTTATTGCCCCTAAAAAAGCATTTGAACCGTAGGTCGTTGCACTGGAGCCACGCACCACTTCAATATAATCAATATCGGCCACATCAATACCAAGCGAAGTCCAGTCAATTGCGGTAAAAAGTGGCTCATAAACAGATCGACCATTAACCTGCACCTCAAGGCGTGAGCCGAAATCGCGTGGTTCATAATGCCGTGTAACCCCAAACAAATTTCCCCATACAGAATAAGAAAGAAAACCAGGAACCAGACGCAATAGTTCATGAATTTCCGTTGCCCCAGATGCCTCAATCATTGCACTATCAATAATTGTTACCGATACAGGTGTATCAGTGATTTTTTGTTTTAAACGAGTCGCACTCTCTACCGTCTGAACATCATCAAACAAGTCTGTTTCATCAATATAAGCATCTTCTGCCATAACGGAAAAACTGCCCATAAAACAAATAGCAAAAAAACAAAGCGGAAGATTTTTATTAGACAACATGTAACGAATCCTTATTTAGCTATTTCCTAAGAATTTTAGATTAATTATGACAAGAAAAAATCAAAATTGGGGCTTACTTTCTTCAGGGGCGAACAAAACTCGTTACAATTCCTATTCTCGGAAAAGTTACTAGGAGCGAGAAATGCGAGCAAGAATACGGAAATTCTAACACCAATGACATATATTTTAATGGCCACGTATTACCCCCCACCTTTATGAAAATAACGCAAAAACGTATTGATAAAATTTTCACGTTGTACTTCTGTCACATGATTAAATTGAAAATGGGTTTTCAATACCGGTAGCGTTAGCATAGCAATTATACGTGGTGCTGCTTCTGATATTTTAATATTGACCACTGCCAC
>JALXAQ010000007.1:946-2816 GCA_026991885.1 Thiotrichaceae bacterium | reverse complement strand
TTGTCAAAACCTTTAACTACAGGGATTATTTTTTAGCAGGGATAAGTCAAAACCTTAATATTTATTCCGTTTTGTCTCTTGAAAGCGGGACTCAAAAAATATACTATTGATTTAATAGTTTTTTTTACTTATCCCTGCTAAAAAAGAATCCCTGTAGTTATCTTGCGGTTTTGACTTATCCCTGCTAAAAAAGAATCCCTGTAGTTAGCTTGCGGTTTTGACAAATCCCTGCTAAAAAAGAATCCCTGTAGTTATCTTGCGGTTTTGACTTATCCCTGCTAAAAAAGAATCCCTGTAGTTATCTTGCGGTTTTGACTTATCCCTGTAGTTATCTTGCGGTTTTGACTTATCCCTGTAGTCAAAAAAAAAATGTCCTGAGACAACATTATTTATGAAATTATATGCAATCAGTGATTTACATATTGATCATCAAATCAACCGCGAAGCCCTTAAAGCTTTGCCAGCTTTTCCCGAAGACTGGTTAATTATTGCTGGAGACATTTGCAGTTCCCTTGATCATTTACGCTTTGCCTTAGCCCACTTAACTCAACGCTTTGCCCAATTATTATGGGTTCCGGGCAATCATGAACTTTGGACGGGGCTGGATGGTATCAAAGGAGAAAAAAAGTATCAACAATTGGTATCAGTTTGCCATGACTTTGGCGTTTTAACCCCTGAAGATACTTATCCATTATGGCAAGGTGAGGGCGGAAATCACTATTTAGTCCCACTCTTTTTATTATATGATTACAGCTTTCGCCCCGATCATATTTCGCGAGAAAATGCCTTGGCGTGGGCTGAAGAAACGGGCGTTGTCTGTACAGATGAATATTATCTTAATCCAATACCATACGCATCCCGCTCGGAGTGGTGCCATGCCAGATGTGAATATTCAGAACAAAGATTGCAACAATTGTCTGCGCCACTGGTTTTAATTAACCACTATCCTTTGCGACAGGATTTAGTCAGATTGTTCAAAATTCCGCGCTTTTCCATTTGGTGTGGTACGCGACGTACCGAAAATTGGCATATTCGTTTTGGTGCCTCTGTCGTGGTTTCTGGTCATCTACATTTGCGTGCCACCGATTATAGAGATGGTGTGCGTTTTGAAGAGGTTTCTTTGGGATACCCTAGAAATTGGAATCAAGATTATGGTATTCAAAAATATCTTCGCCAAATTTTACCGGCTCCTGATGGGATTGAAAACGACAGCGTGGGAAACGTTTTTATTTCACCCGAATAAATTCCACCCGCCGATTTTTAGCTCGCCCTTCGTCCGTCAAATTAGTGGCTATTGGTTTGTCTTCTCCGTAGGCTTTGAGTATGAGCCGCCTTTCTTGAATATAATATTTATTGGTGAGCAAGCTTTGAACGGCTCTGGCTCGTTTTAGGGATAATCCTAAGTTGTAGGTTGCTGCTCCGGTACTATCTGCATGTCCGGCTAAAATAAAAACCGCTTCTGCGAGTTCGCCTTGAAATATTCGACCTATTTTTCCCAGAATGCTTTTGGCTCGTTGGTTCAGTTCTGAGGAGTCATATTCAAATTTGATTTGAATGGCTATTTTGGGGTGTTTGTCAACTATGTCCACAATATCCCGATAGATTTTATTGGGATTAGAGGGTAGCCTTAGGGCGGCGACGATTTCGTCTGTCGAGGTGTTTTCTGTTATCCAGAGTGGCTCGCTGGCTTGAGTGGGTGAGGCGATGATTATCGCGCTTATCAGGATTGTGTTGTACCAATTTGTTGTTTTTATCATCTTTAGTTTTCCTTTAAGAAGGGATAAGTCAAAACATTAACTACAGGGATTTTTTTTTAGCAGGGATAAGTCAAAATCTAAAACAAAAATACCCGATCCTTATTACGTATTGC
>JALXAQ010000007.1:0-936 GCA_026991885.1 Thiotrichaceae bacterium | reverse complement strand
AAAAAAATCCCTGTAGTTAAAGGTTTCCTCTCGTTCCCACGCTCTGCGTGGGAATGCCTTGCTGGACGCTCCGCGTCCCGCACCGCAGAGCGGTGCAAACAGGCATTCCCACGCAGAGCGTGGGAACGAGGAATAACGTTTTGATAACGATCAATGGCTTTATGTACGCCTTTGCCTTGGCGAGAGGCATAAGAATCGCATTAAATCAGACACTAGGATTACCAGCAAAATCTTGAGAGTGAACCATAATATCAGCTAACTCCTTAACGCTTGCGCCAAGAGTTAACAGTGATCGTATTAAGAAATCAAGTGAGACTGACGCTTCACTCGTTTCTAATTTTTCAATTTGGGAAGGGTTGGCGTTGAGTAGTTGTGCAAATTGGCTTGAGCTGAGTTGTGTCCGACGTTCTTTAAGATTTTCACTGAGTGCGAGTCTTAATTCAATATAGGTAGCTTCAGCGGGCGTTAAATCTAAAAAATCATTAACCGTGCCAATTTTCCAGCCTTTTGAGGCGAGTTTTGCTTGTTTGTCTTGATCCATATTTTTAAACTCCTAACATGAACTATCATAAATAGTTAAGCGACGCTGACAGGTTTCAATGACTTGTTTAGGGGTACGTTGCGTTTTTTTCTCAAATACGTCAAGTATGATAACAGCATCAGAGTCAATACGATAGATAATTCGCCAAGTGATATGTTCGTCATTAATTCGTAATTCATGGCATCGAAGTCCAATAGAGAGCATTGGACGAGATTGTGGGAGAGAAAGCATTTCTCCTTTTTGTACTTTTCTCAATAAGAATCCAGCCTCAATACGAGCATTCTGTGAAAAGGGCGGTGTCTTGATTTCACCAGAGAGCCACACTAAAAGTTTATCATTAATACTCATTTTGTGATACTCCTTTTTTTTTCATATATATTAGTAGCTCCTTTAAG
>JALXAQ010000006.1 GCA_026991885.1 Thiotrichaceae bacterium | reverse complement strand
CGTGTCGTTCGTTACCTATGGACACGCAACACTCGATACAGGTGGGTGGTTAGCCCTTACCTGACCGGGACTTTCACCCAGCAAGAAATGCCAAGCTTCGCTTGGCGCACGCACCCTACGCTTGCTTTTTTAATTTTCATAATTAATAGCTTCCAACAACTCAGCCCTCTCAGCCTGAGAAGTCATATCAAGCATTCTAACAGCCAATTCTGCTAAGCCGCTCATATCAGTATTATTAATAATCTGTTTCACTTCTAAATAAGATTCAGGATTGACACTAAATGTGCGTAAGCCTAGCCCAAGTAGTAAGCGTACATAACGCTTATCATTCGCCATTTCCCCACACATGCTGATAGGCTTGCCCGCTTGTGTCGCGGCATCAATGCTCATTTTAATAAGCCGTAATATCGCAGGATGCAAAGGATTATATAAATAATTAACGCTTTGATCGTTTCGATCAGCAGCTAAACTGTATTGAATCAAGTCATTTGTGCCAATAGATAAAAAATCAACATGAGGCACTATTAAATCGCTACAAATCGCCATAGCGGGCACTTCTACCATCAAGCCAATGGGCATCGAGGGATCAAACTTGAGCGATTGTTGGCGAAGTTCAATTTTCAATTGTTCAATAATTTTATAGACTTGTATTATTTCTGTTTGATCAGATACCATGGGTATCATCATGCGTACTTGTCCCAAGGCAGAAGCTCGCAAGATAGCCCGCAATTGTGCTTTGAATAAATTTTGTTCTTTTAAACATAAACGAATGCCACGCAAGCTCAGTGCCGGATTAGTGATAAAGGAATCCTTATGTTGGCGATTATCAATAATTTGCTTATCTGCACCCAGATCAAGGGTGCGAATTGTGACCGGGGCAGCCTCTTGGATGACTTGACGATAAGCTTCAAGATGTTCTTCTTCATCTGGGGGCTCATATCGATTCATAAATAAGAATTCTGTTCGGTATAAGCCAATTTCTTTTCCACCCACCCGTTTGAGTGCTGTAATATCTTCCGGGAATTCGATGTTCGCTTGTAAACTAATTGAGGTCCCATCACGGGTTATAGTCGGTGATGCTTTGATTTTATTTAATGCGCTACGATAACGTTTTTCCTGACTTTGACACCGCTGATAGTAACGCAAACTGCGCTCATCAGGTTCAGCCAGTATAATGCCCCCCGAACCATCAACAATGACAGTCTCATCGGCTTGAATATAAGAACGTACACGTTGCAGTCCGACAATGGCAGGAATGCCTAAGCTACGGGCTAAAATGGCCGTATGCGAAGTGCTCCCACCATATTCTGTAGCAAAAGCCAATATGCCATGATGTTGCATCAGCACAGTATCAGCGGGGCTGAGATCATCTGCTATTATAATGGCATTGATGAGATTAGTCGGTTCAAGTGAAGTATCTTGATACCCACCTAAAATGCGCTGAATGCGTGCCACGACGTGTTTGACATCATTTTTGCGAGCACTTAAATAAGGATCCGCAATTTGCTCGAAGCTTTGCACCAGGCTATCACATTGCATTTTCAAAGCCCATTCGGCATTGCATTGATGTTCATAGATCAAATCTATGGGTACTTTAGTCAACAGACTATCTTCAAGCATCAATAAATGGGCATCAATAAATGCTGCAATATCGATAGTGCTATTTTTGGGAACCCGCTCGCGTATGTGCAATAATTGTTCGCGTGCTAGACTGATGGCATTTTCAAAACGTTCGATTTCATCTGGAATGTGGGGTAATTGAACACAAAATTCATTAATTTCAATGGGTTCCTGGTGAATGATATAGACTTTGCCAATGGCAATGCCTTTTGATACTCCGATACCCTGTAAGCTTAGACTCACTTTTCTTCTCCAAAACCGTTTTGTATCAGATGACATAATTCGCTCATTGCGCTTGTCTCATCAGCCCCATTGACAATCAATTCAATCTGGCTTCCCTTAGCCGCAGCCAATAACATAACCCCCATAATACTTTTGCCATTGACTTCGCGCTCTTGGCGTTTCACTTGTATGCTGCTTTCAAATTGTGAGGCGAGTTTAACCAATTTAGTAGCAGCCCGCGCATGTAACCCTAATTGGTTAATAATGGTAAGTGTTTTTTTTAGCATATTATCCATTGAAAACAGAATTAACATCTAAGATTCCCTGACAACCGCCAGATAAGGCTCTATTCGCCAGACTATCTAAATCCTCTTTTGAATAATTCATGACTTTAAATAACATAGGTAAATTGAGCCCAGCGACTATCCGCACACGACAACGATGAATTAATTTCGTGGCAATATTACAAGGTGTGGCACCAAAGAGATCGGTGAGGATTAAGATACCCTGTCCTTTGTTAAGACTTTTGCAAAGATTTTCGGCATGGTAGCAGAACGCCTCTGGGTCATTTTCATGACGAATAGGTAGGACTTTTACAGCCAAAGGCAAAGTCTCATCATCCCAGTTTTTTTGCAAACTTTCTAACAAACTGGTGCCAACGTCATCATGGGTAATCAACAAAATGCCTACGTTCATTGTGAGTTTTATAATTCTCTATGCCGCACCAATATTTCATATTTATATTGACTAAAATGCTGAGCCAATTGTTCCGTTAAATACACGGAGCGATGATGCCCCCCCGTACAACCAATAGCAATAGTTAGATATTGACGATCATTTGCTTCAAATTGGGGAATCCAAGATTCTAAAAAGGCAATGAGTTGATCACGCATTTGCTGTACTTTGGGTTGTGCTTGTAAAAAGTTAATCACAGGCTGCTCACGCCCCGTCAAATTTCTGAGTCCAATTTCCCAATAAGGATTGGGCAAACAGCGCACATCAAAAACAAAATCTGCATCGCTGAGTATCCCCTTTTTGAATCCAAACGACTGAAATAAAATGGAAAATTTATTTGAAGAACAGAGTCCTACCCGAAGACGGATCAGGTCGCGTAATTGATGAACATCCGTCTGGCTCGTGTCGATGTGAATATCGGCACAATTAGCTAAGGGCTCAAGTAATTTGCGCTCCTGTTGAAGGGCTTCTGCTAAAGATACATCACCTGTTGTTAAAGGATGTTTACGACGAGTTTCGCTGAAACGTTTGATAAGCACTGCCTCATTCGCTTCAAGAAAGAGTATTTGATAGGGAACTTGTGTTCGCTTCAATTTTTCCAATAAAGTCGGTATGTCATGTAAAGCCGTTGTGCGAACATCTATGCCGAGTGCTATGCAATCCTGATCTATCTGTTCAGCTTGCTCGGCAAAAGCCGGTAATAATCCAACAGGTAGATTATCCACGCAATATGTTCCCATATCTTCCAAACTATGCAAGGCGATACTTTTACCGGCGCCTGATAAGCCACTTACTATTAACAGTTTCATTTATTTTTCAAATTCGACGCGGAGCGTCGAGGCAGGCATTCCCACGCAGAGCGTGGGAACGAGAAAAAACCTTATCCCTCCTCCCTCGTTCCCACGCTCTGCGTGGGAATGCCTGTAGCGACGCTCTGCGTCGCAATTAGTAACGATAATGCTCCGGCTTATAAGGACCTTCAATCTGAAGATTGAGATAATTAGCCTGAGCGGAAGTCAAAGTCGTCAAATTAGCCCCTATGCGTTTCAAATGCATACGCGCCACTTTTTCATCAAGATGCTTGGGCAGCACATAAACTTTATTCTCATAACGATCATGGTGATCCCACAACTCAATTTGTGCAAGCACCTGATTTGTAAACGAATTTGACATCACAAAACTCGGATGTCCCGTAGCACAACCTAAATTGACTAAACGACCCTCTGCCAGCACAATCAAACGTTTTCCATCAGGAAAAATGATATGATCCACTTGCGGCTTGATATTTTCCCATTCGTATTGACGCAATGAAGCAATATCAATTTCTGAATCAAAATGGCCAATGTTGCAGACAATCGCTTGATCTCTCATCTGCTGCATGTGCTCATGTGTAATCACATTAATATTGCCAGTGGTTGTCACAAAAATATCACCAAGGGCAGCCGCCTCTTGCATCGTGACAACCCGATAACCTTCCATAGCTGCTTGCAGCGCACAAATAGGATCAATTTCCGTCACCCACACCGTTGCGCCAAAACCACGAAATGCTTGAGCGCAGCCTTTGCCGACATCACCATAACCTAAAACGACACACGTTTTACCCGCAATCATCACATCCGTGGCGCGTTTAATGCCATCCAACAAAGATTCACGACAACCATATAAATTATCAAACTTGGATTTTGTCACTGAATCATTAACATTAAAGGCAGGGGCTTGTAATGAGCCATCGCCCATCATCTCATAAAGGCGATGTACACCCGTTGTCGTTTCCTCAGAAATGCCCTTCACATTTTTCAACAGTTCAGGGTATTTCTCATGCATCACCTGCGTTAAATCACCCCCATCGTCCAAAATCATATTGGGGCGCCAGCCATCAGGACCGAAAATCGTTTGATCAATGCACCACCAAAACTCTTCATCGCTTTCACCCTTCCAAGCAAATACTGGTACATCTTGATCCGCAATAGCGGCGGCGGCATGATCTTGAGTCGAAAAAATATTGCACGATGACCACCGTACTTCAGCACCCAAAGCAACCAGGGTTTCAATTAAGACCGCCGTTTGTACAGTCATGTGCAGACAACCAGCAATACGAGCATCTTTGAGCGGTTGTTCATTAGCATACTCTTCTCTGAGTTGCATCAAGCCTGGCATTTCCGTTTCTGCGATAGCAATTTCCTTATGCCCCCACTCAGCTAAGTTAATGTCTGCGACTTTATAATCTGGTCTTAAATTGATGATCGGTTGTGCACTCATTTTGTCTCCTGGTTAAAAGTTAATTAATATTTAAAATAGCTAGGAGTCCAAGATTTATCTTGGACATCATCGACTCAGCCTGCCGCCTCACGCAACATCTCAGCCTTATCCGTCCGCTCCCAACTAAACTGCTCTTCTTCACGTCCAAAATGTCCATAAGCCGCAGTATCAGCATAAATCGGATGCAACAAATCCAACATCGCTATCAAACCGCGTGGACGTAAATCAAAATGTTCACGCACTAACTCTGTTAAGCGCAACTCATCCATCGTCCCCGTTCCAAAAGTTTCTACTCGAATCGACGTTGGCTCTGCCACCCCAATTGCATAAGAAACTTGAATTTCACAACGATCGGCTAATCCAGCCGCGACAATATTTTTTGCCACATAACGAGCCGCATAAGCAGCGGAACGATCGACTTTAGAGGGATCTTTACCTGAAAATGCCCCTCCTCCGTGCCGTGCCATACCACCATAAGTATCAACAATGATTTTGCGCCCTGTCAAACCGCAATCGCCCATGGGACCACCAATGACAAAACGACCGGTTGGATTAATATAAATGCGAGTTTCTTTATCAATCCATTGCTCAGGCAAGATAGGTTTAATAATTTCATCCATCACCGCCTCACGCAAGGCTTTATTATCAATATCAGGCGCATGTTGAGTTGATATAACCACAGCATCAATGCCCGTGGGCTTACCATCAGTATAGCGACAAGTCACCTGACTTTTGGCATCCGGGCGTAACCAAGGCAATGTCCCATTATGACGTAACTCAGCTTGACGTTTCACCAAGCGATGGGCAAAAGTGATGGGAGCAGGCATTAATACATCAGTTTCATTAGTCGCATAGCCAAACATTAAACCTTGATCACCAGCCCCTTGTTCATGATCTTCAGATTCATCTACACCCATTGCAATATCGCCTGATTGTTTACCAATCGCGGACACAACGGCACAAGATTCCCAATCAAATCCCATATCTGAACTGTTATAGCCAATTTTTTTGACCGTCTCACGTACCACCGTTTCGACATCAAGTTGTGCATTGGTCGTAATTTCACCAGCGACCATAACCATGCCCGTTTTGACTAAGGTTTCGCAAGCAACCCGGGATTTAGTATCTTGTGTTAAAAGCGCATCTAAGATAGCATCTGATACTTGATCCGCGACTTTATCAGGATGACCCTCAGAGACAGATTCGGATGTAAAAAGCACTGTTTCGGACATAATACCTCTATTTTTGTTGTGGTTAAAATAACACCGTTTATCATTATATAGTTTTTCAGAAAAATGTCGAGCTAGAAAAGGGGCCACAAAACCATTTATCACCTAAAAATGACCATTTATCTGAGTCATATATGACATGTTATTTAATACGACTCATAATTCAGTCAAGCAGAAGGAGAACAGAAAATGCTCATAAAAAAACAAACGGGATTTACCTTAATCGAAGCGATGGTGACATTAAGTGTCTTAGCTATCCTAATCGCTATCGGTATACCCAGTTTAATTGACTTTTTACAAAATAACCGATTGACTACACATACTAACACCCTGGTCGCTACTTTGAATTATGCCAGAGGTGAAGCGATTACGCGAAATCGTGCGGTTAATCTAACAGCGGTTTCACCCGGTGATAGTACCAACGAATGGGGGCCAGGCTGGACGATATGGAGTGATTTTGATAATGATGGCCAGATCGACGACTGCATTACTCCACCCACAAATTGTGTAGATTTTAATGGTGATAGCATCGTCAATGACACTGAAATTATCCGTGAAATAACGCCAGGCGGTGCAACCATGATTGATGGTCCCAATAATATTGCGGGCATATCGCTTGCTGAAGTTGATGCTTCATTAAAGTCAAGTACGCTGAGTTATCGCGGTAATGGCACATTAGCCGTTAATTTGGGTTTAGGTGTTAATATTGCTTTTACTATTTGTGACAAACGGACTGGTGAAAAGGGTCGCCAAATAGAAATCAGTCGGACTGGCCGTGCCAGATTAACAAATAATCATTATTTATGTCCATAGTTTGGGAGAAACCATGAACACTATTAAAGCCTATCGAGGAGTCACCCTCATTGAAATGTTGGTGACTTTGTTAATACTGTCTATTGGACTGTTGGGCGTTGCCGCACTACAATCCAGAGGACAACAATTTAATTTTGCTTCTTATGTGCGTACTCAATCTACCATGCTGGGTAACGAGATGATGGAGAAAATACTGGCCAATGTCGCCTTTGCAAAAAACGATGTACTGCTCAATGGCACAGCGGTTGGTAATGGTTATGTGGTCAATTCATCTAATATACCAAGTATAAGTGTTGATTATTGCGATGATAACACCTGTACAAATACACAATTACGTGATTATGACTTAGCCCGCTGGTATCAACAACTTGCAGCTAATTTGCCCAATGGCACGGGAGCGATTTCAGCAGAGCGAACGCCTGAACCCCCCCTTGGTGATACACAAGATCAAGTACGATATACGATATCAATTACATGGACACTACGCGAAAGCGAACGTGAAGATGATAGTCTTGAGACTAAAACAATAACTTGGGTGATACAAATATGAGAAACAAAAAACAAATACGTGGATTTAGCCTTATTGAGCTCATGGTTGCACTGAGCATCAGTTTAGTACTGATGTTAGGCGTGACAAACATTATGATCAGTACTAAACGATCTTACAATGTGCAAAACGATATGGGACTCTTATTAGAAAATGGCCGTTTTGCCATAGAAATAATTAATAATGATTTGCGTATGGCAGGTTTTTTTGGTTGTTCAGGCCAAACGCCTGCTGGCGTCATTTCACTCGCCGGCGCAGATAATAATGGTGCCAATGGTTCTGATGTCATATTAGCCTCTTTTGTAGATGCAAATCAAAATGCTTTTTCGGTAGAACATGCACCACCGACACCCTTAAATGCCAGCCCACTGCAACAAGGTCAGACGACTTTGACTGTGACAACACGCGGCGAGTTATATGTAGGTGATACTGTCATTGCCTCTGATTGTGGTAGTTCAACTAGCTATACAGTCAATGCGGTAACAGATACCACAGTGACTTTAAATACCGGTTTAGACAAAACTTATGATAACAATACTCAATCCTATGGTGCCCAATTGCGCCGTTTAGTCACACATCGCTATTTCATTGCGAGTTCGACTAATGGATTTTCTCTGTTCAGAGATAATAACCCAATTGGTGATCCATTGGATACAACTAATGCCGAGGAATTGGTTGAAGGTGTCGAAAACATGCAAATCCGTTATGGTGAAGATACCAATGGTGATGGTGTCATCGACCAATATCTCAATAGTGATAATGTGACAACTATGCAAAATGTGCTGGCTATACGTGTGACTTTGTTGCTAAATACCATAACAGAACGTTCCGACAGAGAAGCAGATACTGATACTTATATTCTCGATCCAGAATCATCTGCTTACGATCCCCCAGATGATCATCTTCGTCGTACTACTTTTACAACGACAGTGAAATTAAGAAATATTAATAATACACTTTAAATAAATATATTTATCTTGGACGGATGGAGAATTAATTATGAAAACACCACAACGCAGTCTCACTCACCAAAAAGGAACGGTGCTAGTCATGGCACTGATTTTTCTAATCATACTCACACTCTTGGGATTGAGTGCAATGGAGGGCACTGTCTTGGAAACAAAATTAGCCTCTAATTATCAGGAAAACAACTTTGCATTTCGTGTGACTGAACTGGGTGCTTTACAAAGTGATTTGTTGATTGAAGAAGATACCTATTCTAAGATGAGGACAAACCAGGAGAAAGATGTCACGGGTCAACTGAATACTGACATTACCAGAGATCATGGTATTTTAGCAGATACAGAGAATTCTCAGTACACTTACAAAGGTTTATTTACGCCGAGAACTGGTGTTAACAATGCTGGCGGTCAATTGGCTTTTTTTGAAATCAGGACGACCGGTTTGAGTGCGGTTGGTTCTGCCCAAGCTGCTGGTAGAACCAGTTTGCGCGTCGGTGTGACTCGGTGGGTACCAGAACAAAGTGGTAATCTTTTACTGAACTAAATAGGAGTCCAAGATTTATCTTGGACTCTTAAAACAAAGGAGAATAAAACATGAAACACCTATATACAACAATTGCGTCACTATTATTAGCAGGACTGTCAGTCCTAGCATTTGCAGACGACACTGAGCTTTATATGGGGCAGGTAACAACAACAACCGAGGTGCCCAATATTCTATTTGTGCTTGACCGTTCAAGTAGTATGAGCAGTACCGTTTCAGGACCAGCCGCACCGGTTCTGGGGGGGAACGAGCGATTTGATCACTTGCGTGATGCCCTCTTATTGCTGATACCAGAAATGAGTAACGTCAACGTTGGATTTATGACCTTTGCTCAGAGCTTTAACCATTCTTATCCGCCTGAAGACCCTGTACATTACAATATTCCATTGCGGTTTCCGATAATACATATTGATACGCCCCTCGATCAGGTACCTGGTCAGCCCAACACTTCTGCGCCGGCTGGCACGGTTAATACACCCATTAGCAATGGCTATGATGATGCGGAAGAAAAGACTGACGATGGAAGCATGCAACTCTTTGAGAATCATTTGAAAATTACCCATATTTCTGGAGGAGGAAGCCAGCCTTTACCCGTTTTCATACCCAGTGGCTCAACGTGGAAATATCAAGATGATAGCGTTAATATTTATCAGCAAAACCCGGATTGGAAACAAATTGCTTTTGATGATTCATCATGGAATTCAGGTGCTGCACAATTAGGTTATGGTGATGGCGACGAAAATACGGTCGTGGGACACACCAGTAGCAAATACGCGACCTATTTCCGGCGCACTTTTAACATTTCTGATGCTTCTATTTATGCGAATAGTACGGGTATCATTTCCATTATGAGGGATGATGCTGCGGTGGTTTATCTCAATGGCATCGAAATTTTCAGAACCAATATGCCAACGGGTACGATAACTCATACCACCCGTGCAAGTCACTCCTCCAGTGACAATGAATGGGTGGATTCTACGCCATTTTCAGGCAATTTACTGGTTGACGGTACAAATGTCGTGACCGTTTCCATTCACCAGAGAAGCTCTGGCAGTTCAGATATCAGCTTTGATCTGAAATTGGGACCCGATCCTTCCGCCACGAACAGCAGCACAGAGATACCCGCAGGCTCAACATGGAAATACCATGATGATAGTATTAATATTTATCAGCTAAACCCTGATTGGAAGGCCATTAATTTTGATGATTCATCCTGGAATTCAGGTGTTGCACAATTGGGTTATGGTGATGGCGACGAAGATACAGTCGTCGGACACACCAGTAGCAAATACGCGACCTATTTTCGGCACAGTTTTAACATTTCTGATGCCTCTCTTTATGCGAGTGCAACGGGGATCGTTTCAATTCGGAGAGATGATGGGGCTGTGGTTTATCTCAATGGCACCGAAATTTTCAGAACGAATATGCCGACGGGTACGATAACTCACACAACTCGTGCTGGCGGTTCGACGGGCAGTGAAACGGCGTTTTATGATTCTGCACCCTTTTCAGGCAGTTTACTGGTTGACGGCACTAATGTTATTTCAGTATCCGTTCATCAGAGAAGCTCTGGCAGTTCAGATATCAGCTTTGATCTAGAATTGGGATTTACCAATGTAGCAAGCTCTAGTGAATCGAGTGATCCATACGATCAGAAAGTGGGGTTGCGCTTCCGCAATGTGCAGGTGCCACAGGGGGCGACGATCACAAATGCTTATATTGAATTCACCAGTGGCTCAACGAGTAATGAGACGGCGACTTATACGATCCATGTAGAAAATAGCGACAATTCAGCCACGTTTAGTGAAACGAGCAACGATATTTCAAACAGAAGCTTGGGGAGCAGCGTTAACTGGACAGTCGTTGATAATTGGACAAGTGGAGGGGTTTATCAAACCTCAGAACTGACGAGTTTAGTGCAAAGTATTGTAAATCGTTCGGATTGGTGTGGTGATAATGCCATGTCGTTTATTATTTCCTCAACGGGCACACCAGAACGTCAGATTTTGTCTTATGATGGTTCTTCCACAAATGCGCCACAACTGGTCATTGAATATGATCCCGACTCTGTGGCACCAGATGCCTGTGGTGCCAATACTGAAACGGCGCGTGATTATCTGTATGAGATGATTGCGAACATGGCTTATCACAGCGGTACGCCACTGGTACCCGCCATACTTGAAGCGGGCATGTATTATTCAGGGGGCAATTTGCTCTATGGTGATAATCGCAGAAACAAAGCCTACAACAGGGTGGCGCATCCGGGGGGATATACGGGTGGAACAGTCGTTCGGGATGCGGGTTGTACAGATGACGATTTGGGTGCGACGGCTTGCAAAACCGAAAAGATTACGGGCACGCCTATCTATACTCAACCCACTATCAGCCAGTGTCAGCCTAACTATATTGTGTTCCTGACAGATGGTCAAGCGAGTCAAACTGACAGCCACACACGAGATGCTATTAAAACCTTTGCGGGTATTAGCAATTGCGAAGGGAGTGGGAGTGAAAAGTGTGGTGTGGATATGGTCAGAGCTTTGTACGAGACAGATTTGGCACCTGAACTACCCGGCTTGCAAAATGTAATTACCCACACGATTGCTTTTGCGGTTGACGCTCAGAGTGGTAGAGATTATATGCAGGAATGGGCAGATGCCGGCGGTGGTAATTTCTACGCAGCTGATAATGCCTTACAATTACTGGATGCCTTCCAGCAAATTTTGGCCACAATTATAACGGATAGTAGTTCGTTTGCGGCACCCTCATTATCAATCAATGCTTTTAGCCGCTTAGATCATGATAATCAGGTCTATTTTGCCCTGTTCAAACCCGAACATTTAGCCGCTTGGGCGGGCAATGTCAAAAAATATAACATCTGCGATAATGATGAAAACTGCGGAGCGGTCGGTATAATCCTAGATGCCAATTCTAATCCGGCGATGAACTCGGATAATAAAATAAGAAGTGGCTGTGGAGAAGAAATCTGTTCGGATCCTTATGTGGCACTCGATCTCTGGAATCCGATTCCCAGCGAACCAGATGGTGCTAATGTTTATAAAGGCGGCACGGGTGACGTTTTACTGCAACGAGTGCAAGTGCAAACGGCTCCAAACGATCGGAAGATTTATACCTATATTGATGGTACACGGACGGAGATCGTCACCGCGAATATTTCGACGCTGAGAGCCGAGTTCGGTGTCAGTACTGACGCTGAAGCCGAAAAGCTGATTAATTGGATACGGGGTTATCAAGAGGGTGATCCCAATCTGGGAGTACGCGACTGGCTGTTAGGTGATTCTTTGCACGGCAGTCCGGGCGCAATCACAATGGGTGAAGATGAGAGTGACAACGCAATCACCAAGATATTTGTGACCACCAATGAAGGTGGCATTCGACTGTTGAATGGTGAGACGGGGGCTGAGGAATGGTTGTTTATTCCAAGAGAAATGCTCTCAATTCAGCAGACTTTGATGCAAAACCCAACGACGACTAACCGCACCTATGGAATTGATGGCAACATAAGTTTTATTGTCCATGATGAGAACAAAGATGAAGCTATCGAGCCAACAGATGGGGATACAGTCAAATTATTCGTCGGTATGCGACGGGGTGGCAGAAATATTTACGCGCTGGATGTCACACCCGATACAAACCCTCAACCCACCCTATTGTGGACTATCAAGGGCGGTACCGGTGACTTTGAAAAATTGGGACAAACTTGGTCAATGCCTAAACCGACGAAGGTACGCTTTGGGGGAGTGAGTAAGAATGTTTTGTTATTTGGTGGAGGTTATGAGCCTGATACTCAGGACTCACCTGACACCTATTCAACCGTTAATGCTTATTCAAATGCCATTTATATGGTTGATCCGGATGACGGTACACGCTTATGGTGGGCCAGCAATACGGGATCGGGTGCGAATTTAGAACTCTCGGGTATGGATTATAGTATTCCTTCCGATTTGACTTTTATGGACGGCAATGGAGATGGGTTCACAGATCGCCTTTATGTCGGTGATACGGGCGGACAAGTCTGGCGTATTGATTTAGACACGGGTATCGGAGCACGTTTAGCATCACTCGGCGGTACAGACGTGAGACGTTTTTTCTATCCACCGAAGGTACTGAAATTGACAGATAGCAGCTATACGACACCTGGGAGTTATTCAGACTACGATCTCGTATTGATTGGCAGTGGTCACCGACCGAATCCATTGGGAACGAATATTCAGGATCGCCTTTATGCGCTTCGTGATCGGGCCATTAATGGCTTAATCGATTCAAATGGAGATGGTGAAGCAGAAATGGATGATCCGGTTGATCCGCCAAACTACCAGTTTTTTACACTGACCCATGATTATCTCTATGATGCGACTGCTAATCTTATACAAGACGGTGACACTGATGAGAAAGCAGCGGCACTTGTGTCACTCCAAGGAACATACGGTTGGTATATTGATCTGGAAAGATTGGGAGAAAAAAATTTATCAGCCCCCCTGGTGGTGCAAGGTGTCGCCTATTTTACCACCTTTGTCCCCCCGACTACCGATGCCGACAGTGGCTGCCAAACCACAGAAGGTAGCGGCTGGATATATGCTTTGGATATCCTGACAGGTGCCGCTGTCAATCCAGATTATGATGGGAATGAAGATCAGTTAGAAAAGAGCGACCGTAATAAGAAAATTGGAGAAGGCATACCTTCAAAGGTTGTACCCATCACAATTGGTGACAAAATCGTACTGTTGACAGGTAGCGGTGGCGGTATATACAGTGAAAGTGTGCCCTTTGGTGGAAATTCGGGCAGCGGATTTGAAAAAATCTTATATTGGATTAAAGAATAGTATGGTCCGGAGTCCAAGATTTTTTATCTTGGACCATACGGAGATTAATACATGAAAAATAGAACAATTGCCTCTCTGTTATTTGCACTGCTGTCTGTCTCAGGATTTGCGGACGACACTGAGCTTTATAGGGGGCAGTTCACAACAGCAACCGGTGTACCCAATATACTGTTTGTGCTTGATCGCTCAGACAGTATGAGCCTAGAAGATATCCTCGATGAATTTGGGAATCCGATAGAAGCACCCGTTCTAGGTGGCAGAAGACGCTTTGATCATTTGCGTGACGCGCTATTATTGCTGTTACCCGAACTGAATAACCTCAATGTTGGATTTATGACGTTTTCGGCCTGGTTTGATGATGCCTTCGGACCTGAAGAACCTATACAGTACAATATTCCGTTACGCTTCCCAATAACACATATTGATACGCTCCTCGATGAGGTACCGGAGCAACCAGGCACCTGGGCAGCGGGCACGACTGTGCGTGATTATCTGTATGACATGGTTACGAACTTGAATCATTACCAAGCGACGCCAATGGTACCCGCCATACTTGAAGCCGGTATGTATTATACGGGTGGCAATTTACTCTATGGTGATAATCGCAAAAATAATGCGGCTAACCGGGTGGCGCATCCGGGGGCTTATACGGGTGGAACAGTCGTCCGGGATGCGGGTTGTACAGATGACGATTTGGGGGCCATTGCCTGCCAAAGCGAAATCATTACAGGTACACCTGTCTATAATCAACCCACGATTGATCCATGTCAACCCAATTATATCGTGTTTTTAACCGATGGTGAAGCGACTTTCACTGACATCTATACACAAAATGCCATTAAAACCTTTGCTGGTATTAGCAATTGTGAAGGGAGTGAGGCTGAAGAGTGTGGAGTGGATATGGTTAGAGCTTTGTACGAAAAAGATTTAGCACCAGAGCTACCGGGCTTCCAAAATGTAATTACCCATACGATTGCTTTTGCGCTTGAATCTCAAACGGGTAGAGATTATATGCAGCAATGGGCCAATGCCGGTGGTGGTAATTTCTACAAGGCTGATAATGCTTTAGAATTGCTGACAGTCTTCCAGCAAATTATAGGCTCAATCATAACAGAGAGCACTTCATTTGCGGCACCGTCACTCTCAATGAATGCTTTTAACCGCTTAGATTATGAAAATAAAATCTATTTCGCTTTATTCAAGCCAGAACCCACCGCCTCTTGGGATGGCAATGTCAAGAAATATAATATTTGCGATGATGATGATGCCTGCGGTGCCGTAGGTCAAATCTTAGATGCTAACGCTAATCCGGCGATGAACTCCGATAATAAAATCAAAAATGGCTGTGGAACAGAAACCTGTGATGACCCATACATAGCCCTCGATCTCTGGAATCCCACGCCGGTTGAACGAGATGGTAGTCAGGTTCATAAAGGCGGAACGGGTGGCGTTTTACGGCAAAGCGTGCAAGCTGATCCAATCAATCGGAAGATTTACACGGATATTAATGGCACACTGATGGAGCTTATCACCGCTAATAGTGCCACGCTCAGAGCAGAATTGGGTGTCAGTACCGACGCGGAAGCCGAAACGTTGATTAATTGGATACGGGGTTATCAAAATGGCGATCCCAATGCCGGTGTACGTGAATGGCTATTAGATGATTCTTTACACGGCAGCCCGGGGGCGATCACCATAGGCGAAGATGCGAGTAATAATCCAATTACTAAGATATTTATGACCACCAATGGAGGTGCCATTCGACTGTTGAATGGTGAGACGGGTGCTGAAGAATGGATGTTTATTCCAAAAGAAATGCTTTCAATCCAGCAAACCTTGATGGAAAACCCAACGACGACTAACCGCACCTATGGTATTGATGGCAATATAAGCTTTATTGTCCATGATGATAATAAAGATGAGGCTATCAATCCAACAGATGGGGATACAGTCAAATTATTCGTGGGTATGCGACGGGGTGGCAGAAATATTTACGCGCTGGATGTCACACCCGATACAAACCCTCAACCCACCCTATTGTGGACTATCAAGGGCGGTACCGGTGACTTTGAGAAATTGGGACAAACTTGGTCAATGCCTAAACCGACGAAGGTACGCTTTGGGGGAGTGAGTAAGACGGTTTTGTTATTCGGTGGAGGTTATGAGCCTGAAACTCAGGACTCACCGGACACTTATTCATCCGTCAATGCCTATTCAAATGCAATTTATATGGTTAATCCTGATGATGGCACACGCTTATGGTGGGCCAGCAAAACGGGCTCAGGTGCAGATTTGGAACTCACAGGTATGGATTATAGCATTCCTTCCGATTTGACATTAATGGACAGTACCGGAGATGGCCTCACAGATCGCCTTTATGTCGGTGATACGGGCGGTCAAGTCTGGCGCATTGATTTAGACACGGGTATCGGTGGACGATTGGCATCAGTCGGCGGTACGGACGTGAGCGATAAACGACGTTTTTTTTATCCTCCTCAGGTTGTGAAATTGACAGATAGTACATATACACCTGAAAGTTATTCAGACTACGATCTGGTGTTGATAGGCAGTGGTCACCGACCGAATCCCTTGGGAACGGCTATTCAAGATCGCCTTTATGCACTTCGTGATCGGGCCATTAATGGGTTGATCGATTTGGATGGAGATGGTAACGCGGAAATAGATGAGCCTCAGAATCCGCCAAACTACCATTTTTTTACACTGACCCATGATTATCTCTATGAGGCGACCGCCAATCTCATACAAGATGGTGACACGGCTCAGAAAACAGCAGCACTTGAGTCACTACAGGGAACCTACGGTTGGTACATTGAGCTTGACAGATTAGGAGAAAAAAATTTATCAGCCCCTTTGGTGGTGCTCGGTGTGGCTTATTTTACGACTTTTGTGCCGCCTGTAGCCAACACAGAGTGCGTGGCAAGTGAAGGTAGCGGCTGGATATATGCTTTAGATATTTTGACGGGGGCGGCTATCAATCCAAATTATGATGAGACAAATGGTGCTCAGATAGAAAAGAGCGACCGTCGGAAAAAAATCGGTGATGGCATACCGTCAAAGGTTGTACCAATCACAATTGGTCAGAAAGTAGTGCTGCTGACGGGTATCGGTGGCGCTATCTATAGTGATAATGTCTCCATTTGGGGAAATGCTGGCAGCGGTTCTGAAAGAATTTTATATTGGATTAAAGAATAAGATAAATATAAAGGAGTTGACAAAATGAAACATTTAGGTCGTTTATTGACAAGCATAGTACTTGTTTTTTTAGCACTAGGGCTATCCCCGCCAGGATATGCTGATGACACAGAACTTTATTTGAAACAGGTCACTGAGATTACAGAAGACACTCTGCCCAATATTCTGTTTGTGTTAGATCGTTCTGGCAGTATGGGCAGTAAGGATGGCGGCGTTCTTACCCGCTTAGAGCGTATGCAGGATGCACTGACCCAACTTTTGGATGAAATACATAATGTCAATGTAGGCTTTATGACTTTTACGGGGCAACCGCCCAAAAATTGGAGGCCTGATGACGCAGTGGTCCCTGTACGCTTTCCCATTACCTATATTGACGAACCACTTGTCAATGTACCCGGTGAGGAGGGGGCGTCCTCTTCGGGGCAAACTCAAAATCCTATTTTATCATCAGCCGATGACGCGGAGCAGGGTGTGAGTAGCGGTGCGATGATTCTTGGAGAAACCGTATTAGAAGCGACTTACCCTGCTGGGGGAACCGAGACTATTGAGTCGCAGATTACAGAGAATGCGGGTGATGCGCGTGAATTTCTGACTAACGAAGGCAATGAACCTCAAGGCAAGGTTTATGCTACCAGTAATAACTGGATGGCACTGGGAGGTTCAACCAAGGGAGAAGTTATTGTCGGGCTGCGCTTTCCGGCAGTGGCAGTGCCACCGGGTGCCACCATTCAAAATGCAGAAATTGTCTTCAGAAGCCGAGATAATCAATCAAATTCCTTAGACCTAGTGATTCATGGCGTGAAGGCTGATAATCCAGATAATTTCCAAGAAATAGATTATGATGTCAGTAGTAATTACCCCACGACGGATGCTTCTGTTAGCTGGGCAAATGTCGAGTCATGGACAAGTGGGCAATATTATGCGACGCCCAATCTGAATGTTCTTGTGCAAGAAATTGTCAATAGACCAGGGTGGACAAGTGGTAATGCGATGGCGTTTAGGTTGACTAGAACGCCGCCCAGCTATAACCCATATAATTATAGGGGGTTTAGAACCGCCGGGGAAGGGGATGGACCTTTATTACGCATTACTTACCAGATCAGTAGTGACGATCAATTGATTGGTTTGCGCTTTCAAAATGTTCAGATTCCGCAAGGTGCTACCATCACCCAGGCTAGAATTGATTTTACCAGTGCCTCTGATGAGAGTGGGCAAGCCAGTTTTAGAATTCACGCTGAAGACCATGATAATTCGCCTGCCTTTACGACAGCAGCAAACGACATTTCCAACCGAAGCTTGACTTCAGCTTTTGTTCATTGGAATAATGCCGAGATAGGTGCGTGGACATCGAATGGGGTTTATTCAACGCCTGATTTGACATCTATTGTGCAGGAAATTGTCAACAGAACGGGTTGGTGTGGCTCAAATGCCCTGTCATTTATTATTTCTGAAAATAGCACCAATTCTTTGCGTCAGATCAAATCTTATGATGACTCACCCAATCAAGCACCCGTGCTACATGTTGAGTATGAGCCGGCAACTGTGCCACCAGACGCTTGTAACCACCCCATTTATTCAACACAAATCCGTGACAACAAAAATGACGTGGAAGAATTCGTTGAGTACCCGAGTGGGACAGATGGTGCGATAAGTCTGACCAGTGGCACTTTGGAAATGACCACGAATAGTGCAGCACGCCGTATCGTTGGATTCCGTTTCCCTGAAATACCTATCGAACAGGGCACAAACATCGTAAAAGCTGAATTGGTTTTTACAGCCAGAAATTCAGATTCGAGCTTAGTAGACAGCAGGGGCGAGCCATTGGCACTAGAAATTAGTGGTGAATTAAGTCCAAGTGCAGAGCCATTTACGACTGATTTGCATCATTTGTCTAACCGCTCCAAAACGTCACCTGTGGCATGGACACCCGCCACGACTGATGCACCCTTAACCGCTTGGATTACCGGACAACAATATACCACGCCTGATTTGACCTCAATTGTCCAGCAAATCGTTAATCAGGGCGATTGGCATGCATTTAATAATATGGCGTTTTTTGTGAGCGGGACGGGTTTGCGCCGAACCGCTTCGTTTGACCACGATCCCTCACAGGCTGCTATTTTGCGTATTCAAGTGGCAGATAATCTAGCAGAGTTGAAAGTGCGTGATCGCCTCAAAACCTTGGTTAATGAGATCACAACCAATGCCTATACGCCACTGGTCGATGCGATTTATGAAGCGGGACAATATTATATGGGTGGACCCGTCACTCATGGTGCGGATCGTAAGCAGCGTCAAAACAATAACAATAATAACGATATCAATGAAATGAGAAATAACCGCATCAGCCATATAGGCAGTTGGGAGTGGGATCAAGTGCCTGATGGCACAATTGAGCCTCCAAACTGTGCCAATGCCAGTACGACTGCTTGTGCGACGGAAAAAATTGTAGGCAACGCTAAGTATATTAAACCCCAAAATTCGCTGTGTCAGCCCAATTTCATTGTTTTCCTAACTGACGGGGTAGCAACCACCAACGGTTCACAGGATTTAGTAAAAGCATTGCCGGATATTGAACTCGATGCTGGGAATTGTCAGTCAGGCTACTCAAGTCAAGAAAGGTGTGGTGTCGATATGGTCAGGTATTTATATAATATCGACTTGGACCCTGAAATGGTGGGTTTACAGAATGTCATCACCCATACTATCGGTTTCAATCTGGACCCAGAAGGGGCGGACTATATGAGAGACTGGGCTGAAGCAGGTGGCGGCGGTTTTTATGAGGCCAGTTCTGCGGATGAACTGCTTGATGTATTCCAACAAATTATGGCCACCATCATAACGGATAGCACATCGTTTGCGGCACCGTCCTTGTCAATCAATGCTTTTAGCCGCTTAGATCATGATAATCAGGTCTATTTCGCGCTGTTTGAACCAAAACAGTTAGCCTCTTGGGGGGGCAATGTCAAGAAATATAACGTCTGCGATAATGATGAAAGCTGCGGAGCGGTCGGATTAATCCTAGATGCCAATTCTAATCCGGCGATGAACTCGGATAATAAAATAAGAAGTGGCTGTGGAGATGAAATCTGTGATGATTCTTATGTAGCACTCGATCTCTGGAATCCCACTCCTAGCAATCGAGATGGTGCTAATATTCATAAAGGGGGAACGGGTGACGTTTTACTGCAACGAGTGCAAGCGCAAACTGATCCAAACGATAGGAAGATTTATACCTATATTGATGGTACACGGACGGAGATCGTCATAGCGAATAAATCGACGCTGAGAGACGAGTTCGGTGTCAGTACTAACGCCCAAGCCGAAACGCTGATTAATTGGATACGGGGTTATCAAGGGGGTGATCCTAATCTGGGTGTACGTGACTGGCTGTTAGGTGATTCTTTGCACGGCACTCCAGGCGCGATCACGCTAGGCGAAGATGAGAACGACAATGGAATCACCAAGGTCTTTATGAGCACCAATGAAGGTGGCATTCGACTGTTAAATGGTGAGACGGGTGCTGAGGAATGGTTGTTTATTCCAAGAGAAATGCTCTCAATTCAGCAGAATTTGATGGAAAATCCAACTACGCTCAACCGCACCTATGGTATTGATGGCAACATAAGCTTTATTGTCCATGATGATAACGATGACGAAGTTATCAATCCAACAGATGGGGATACGGTGAAATTATTTGTGGGTATGCGACGGGGTGGCAGAAATATTTACGCGCTGGATGTCACACCCGATACAAACCCTCAACCTACCCTATTGTGGACTATCAAAGGCGGTACAGGTGACTTTGAAAAATTGGGACAAACTTGGTCAATGCCTAAACCGACGAAGGTACGCTTTGGGGGTGTGAGTAAGACGGTTTTGTTATTCGGTGGAGGTTATGAGCCTGATACTCAGGACTCACCTGAAACTTATTCATCGGTCAATGCTTATTCAAATGCCATTTATATGATTGATCCTGAGGACGGCACACGCTTATGGTGGGCCAGCAAAACGGGATCGGGTGCGGATTTAGAACTATCGGCTATGGATTATAGTATTCCTTCCGATTTGACTTTTATGGACGGCAGTGGAGATGGGTTCACAGATCGCCTTTATGTGGCTGATACCGGCGGTCAAGTCTGGCGCATTGATTTAGACCCAGAGGGGGGGAGTGGTATTGGAGGACGTTTAGCCTCACTCGGCGGTACGGACGTGAGCGATAAACGACGTTTTTTCTACCCACCCGTGGTACTGAAATTGACAGATAGCAGCTATACGCCTGGGAGTTATTCAGATTACGATTTAGTATTGATTGGTAGTGGTCACCGACCGAATCCATTGGGAAGGGATATTCAGGATCGCCTTTATGCGCTTCGTGATCGCGCCATTAATGGCTTAATCGACTCAAATACAGATGGTGAAGCGGAAATGGATGAGCCTACTGATCCGCCAAACTACAAGTTTTTTACACTAACCCATGATTATCTCTATGATGCGACCGCTAATCTTATACAAGATGGAGAAATGGCTGATCAAACGGCAGCACTTGAGTCGCTTAAGGAAACATACGGTTGGTATATTGATCTGGAAAGCTCGGGAGAGAAAAATTTATCAGCCCCCTTGGTGGTACAAGGTGTGGCCTACTTTACCACCTTTGTACCTCCGACTATTGATGCCAGCACTGATTGCGTGACAGCGGAAGGTAGTGGTTGGATATATGCGTTAGATATTTTAACGGGGGCTGCTATCAACTCAGATTATGATGAAACCAATGGCGATCTGATAGAAAAGAGCGACCGTCATAAGATAATTGGTGAAGGCATACCGTCAAAGGTTGTACCACTTGCAATTGGTGATAAAATAGTGCTGCTGACTGGTAGCGGTGGTGGTATATACAGTGAAACGGTGCCTTTTGGTGGAAATACTGGTAGCGGATTTGAAAAAATTTTATATTGGATTAAAGAGTAGGTTTACTGGTGCAAGGTACGCCTTGCACGGGAGAAATAAAATAGATGATTTTAAAAAAGGTTCGAGGTTTTTCACTCATTGAAGTTATGATTACCCTTGCTATTTTAAGCATTATAGCGGCTTTTGCCATACCTTCTTACCAGTACGCGATGATGAAATCGCGCCGTGCTGATGCAAAAGTGGCTTTGAGTGAACTGGCGCAGGCACAGGAAATGTTTTATACCGATAGGCGTACTTACGCCTTAAATTTAGGGAACACAACCAGTGCTGATACGATACGGTGTCAATCATTTTGCAAGATGGAGGGGGCTCTGGCCGTTTCGCCGGAGGGTTATTATGTTCTGACTATTGCACCTCGTGGCGGGGGGACTATTGCGACTGGTTTTATTCTCACCGCTACCGCAAGGGGCATCCAACTAGAGAAAGATACTGACTGTCCCGTTTTCACTCTGGATTCAATCAACAATAAAGGGGCAACGAATGATAATTGTTGGTAAAATCCAAAACCTTAACGACAGGGATTATTTATAAGCAGGGATAAGTCAAAACCGAAGGCGAGTCGCCAATTTAGCAGGGATAAGTTAGTTTAATAAGATTTTGACTTATCCCTGTCGTTAAGGTTTTTCGATTGATTTATTGATTCAAAGTACGCCCCCCATCAACATTAATCACTTGTCCCGTAATATAGCCCCCATCACGCACTAAAAACAAAACCGCTTGGGCAATATCCTGAGGCGAGCCATGACGCTTGAGCGTAATGTTGGAAAGGATTCGCTGTTTACTGACATCATCCATCTCATTGTCTGGCCATAAAATGGCACCGGGCGCGATAGCATTCACACGCACATCTGGCCCCAATTCTCGCGCCAATGCTTTGGTTAACATGACTAAACCCGCTTTTGTCGTGCTATAAACCGGATGGTTTTTCAAAGGGCGTTCCGCATGGATGTCGACTAAATTAATAATGCAACCATGGTGCTTGCTTAAATGCGGTGCGGCGGCTTGGGATAAAAAAAAGGGCGCTTTAAGATTGCTATCAAATAAATCGTCCCATTCTTTTTCTCCTACTTTTCCTATCGGTGTCGGATAAAAACTGGAGGCGTTATTGATTAAAACATCTAAGCGTCCATAATGATCTATAATTTGCCGTACCATACTCATCAATTTGCCCGTATGCCCTAAATCGGCTTGCAACAACAGCACAGAGTCTGAGCGTTGATTATTCAATTCGGCTTGCAAAGCGTGTGCTGCCGTTTCGGAGTGGCGATAGTGCAACACCAGATTCATACCCGCTGCATGTAACTGACGTGCAATGGCAGCACCCACTCGCTTGACGCCGCCAGTAATAAATGCCACCTTATGAGCTAAACCCTTATCTAGCTTTTTGATTTCTTCTTCCAACGACTGATTACTATAAACTGCATGCATACATCATTACCTCCCCCCCACCCCGATGCAGCCGCCCACAGTCAACGCTTGACGACGACGATTGTACAAACAATTAATGAGGCAGGGGGTGCTATTCCTTTTGTTAAGTTTATGGAGCAGGCACTATATGCGCCCGGTTTAGGGTATTATAGTGCTGGTATTCGCAAATTAGGCGTTGAGGGTGATTTTATCACGGCACCCGAAATTTCGCCCTTATTTTCGCAATGCCTTGCTAGGCAATGTCAACAGATATTAACAGATGAAAATCGCATCATTTTAGAATTTGGTGCCGGCTCGGGGATTATGGCTGCCGAGCTATTAAAAGAATTAGATCGCCTAAATTGTTTACCCAGCCACTATTTGATTTTAGAAATCAGTGCCGATTTGCAACAACGACAACGGGAAACTTTGCAAGCCCAAGTACCTCAACTATTAGAGCGAGTGCAGTGGCTAGAACATTTGCCCAGTGAACCGCTACACGGTATCATCTTAGCAAATGAAGTACTAGATGCTATGCCGGTGCGGCGTTTTCGCTTAGATGAGCAAGGGGTATCAGAATTCTATGTGAGTTTAGGCGATAGCAAGGAAACACCGTTCGTATGGCAATGCTTGCCAACTCGTGATGAGGCATTACAGTCAGCTGTGGAAAGCTTGCGCCCGACTTTACCTGTCGGTTATGTATCAGAAATGAACTTCGCTTTACCGGCTTGGATACAATCCGTGGCAGAGATATTGGCAAGCGGTCTGGTGTTATTAATAGACTATGGTTTTCCGAGCCACGAATATTATCATCCCCAACGAGATCAAGGCACATTAATGTGTCATTATCGACACCATGCTCATAGTGATCCATTGATTTTAGTCGGATTACAAGATATTACCGCCCATGTCAATTTTACGGCAGTGGCAGAAGCCGCTCACGCGGCAGGGCTGGATGTGTCAGGCTATACTCATCAGGCAGATTTTTTGCTGGCATCTGGTTTGCCTGAATTGTTGTCAGCTTTTGATCCCAGCAAAAATTATTTGCAACAGACACAACAGGCTAAAACCCTCATTTTACCGAATGAAATGGGAGAACTTTTTAAAGTGATGGCACTGACTCGCAATTTAGATCTATCTTTGCTTGGCTTTGCTAGAGATAAGCGGACGAGGCTTTAAGATTATGCAAAACACTCTCACGACACTGGCCCAACACCACGTTGATGGTGAAAAATTTATGCAACTGATGAAAGATACGGCAGCCAACCGCTTTGATGAGGCATTTTGGGCGGTATGGGCAGACTGGATAAGCCCCGTATTGAGCGAGCCGCCACAAATAGCTGATTTTGGCAGTGGTCCCGGCATGTTATTGCAAAAATTATCTGATCGTTACCCACAAGCAGAGTTAATGGCTGTAGAATGTGCCCCGTGGATGTTGGCGGATATTGATAAGAATCGCTACAAAGTGATTGAACATGATTTACATGAAGCCAATCTGCCCATAGCTGATAACAGTCTTGATGCTATCACCGCTATTTTTCTCATTCATGAATTGACACAACCCATACAACTGTTACAATCTATCCACAGTTGCCTTAAACCGGGCGGACGCTGTTTGATCGTGGATTGGGTGCGTGCGCCCTTAGATGGATATGTTGCCTCTGAAGCCAGGGAGGATATTTTTGATAGCAACACCAGCCATGAGACATTAAGCAAGATTTTTACTCATTTCATGGAACATAATCGTTACAGCCGTGACGATGTTGCTTGGATGTTGCAGCGTATGGGTTTTAGCATTTTAGAAAATGTGCCTTTGCAAGAAGGACGTTTTGGACGGTGGATTGTGGAAAAATAGCTAATTTATCCTCTTATTTATTAATCTGGGTGGTTTAAATGGAAAAAACCTTGTTACGTTTTGAAAAATTCTGGATCGCCATCGGTTTGAGTCTCATTTTTCTGGTGATTCTACTCTCTCTGACATCATTACCAATGCCCTCCGTCAATTATGGCGACAAAGCAGGGCATGTTTTGGCTTACTTTGTCTTGATGGGCTGGTTTGCACAGATTTATCACACGCCCCAGTCGCGTTTTTATTATATGATAGGTTTTTTATGTCTAGGGGGCGTGTTGGAAATCTTGCAAGGCTTAGGCGGGACACGATATGCAGAATGGGGTGATATGTTTGCCAATACTATCGGAATCTTATTGGCTTGGCAATTGACCAAAAATCGCTTTGCTTATGCGTTGGTTTATGTTGAACAGAAATTGAATTTTTAGTTGAATGCGACGCGGAATTTACAACGACCTGCGAGGTATGGGTCTCCTCGTAGGTCTGATTTTGAGGTTATTTCAAGCGCTCAATCCCCATCGCCTTGAGCATATATTTCTCATACAACGGCTCTGAAGTGCCTTTTTTCATCTTACGAATAAAATATTTTTCAAACGCAATCTTTGCCGTATGTACCCACTTACCTTGCTTGTACCAAGTCACATTGCGCGGCGGAATTTGCGGTATAGCGACAAACGCAGCCCCCGTATCTCCCATATCCGCCAGACAGAGGGCATTCCACGTACCCGTTTCAGCAGGTGCTTTACCATTAACCTCATTACGAATGTTATGCACGATCGCAGTCACCATCGACTCAATCATATAACCGGTTTTCGGAGTGCCAGTGGGGACAGGCGTTGCCTCAACTGGCGGAATGGCAATACACACGCCCGCCGCATAAATATTTTGATAGGTTTTGTTACGCTGATAATCATCAACCGTTACAAAACCGCGTGGATTACATAAACCTTCAACGTTTGCAACTGCCTCGACACCCTTAAAAGCCGGTAGCATCATCGAATAATGAAAAGGCAGTTCATGCTGTTCGATCACCTCACCATGACGGTTATGTTCATCGACAAACATCTTGCCATCTTCAACTTTGGCAACTTTGGCATTGGTAATCCACTTAATATGGCGATGACGCATTTCGGATTCCAACATGCTCTTAGAATCGCCAACGCCGCCCAATCCCAAATGACCGATATACGGCTCACTGGTGACAAAAGTCATAGGCACTTTATCACGACGTTTGGCCCTAGACAGGGCGGTCTCAACAATCATAGAATATTCGTATGCGGGACCAAAGCAACTCGCGCCCTGAACAGCCCCAATAATCACTGGACCTGGATTATCCAACAGTTGTTGATACCCTTCATAAGCCTTTTCTGCATGATCGACGGTGCAAACCGAATGAGTAAAACCATCAAGAGGTCCAGCACCCTGCACCTCCTCAAAAGCCAGCTTAGGTCCTGTGGCAACGATCAGGTAATCGTAATCAACGGTTTCCCCATTTGCCAACACGATGCGATTTTTATCGGCCTCGATTTGGCTAGCCGTTTGAGCGATGAAATTAATTTTTTTGCGTTTCAGTGCCGGCTCAATGGCAAAAGTAATCTCCTTGCGTTTACGCCAACCAACACCAATCCAAGGATTAGAAGGGACAAATTGAAAATACTCTGAAGAGTTAATAACAGTCACTTCATGCTTTCTTCCCAATTCAGCCTTCATTTCATAAGCTGCGGGCATACCCCCTGTACCTGCACCTAATATGACGACATGTGCCATTTTGAGTCCTCCTACAATATATTGATAGATTGAATTTGATTAAATCAGCTTGCGAATTATATGGTTATAATCGACCTTTGAAAGTTCAGCATACAGAAATTCATCACAAATTGGAAGAATCATAATTGTTTTATAATATACTTATTTTTAGAAAAGCCATAAAGAGCTAAAAAATCATGTTTAAACATTTAAAAGAAGACATTGCTTGCGTATTTGAACGCGATCCAGCGGCACGCACAACTTTTGAAATAATCACCAACTACCCGGGCGTACATGCAATACTCATACACCGCCTGAATCACCGCTTATGGCAAGCGGGTTTCCAATGGCTAGCGCGTACTTTATCCACTTTTGCGCGTTGGATAACAGGCATAGAAATCCACCCAGGTGCGACCATTGGTAGCCGTTTTTTTATCGATCATGGCATGGGGGTTGTGATTGGGGAAACCGCATCTATTGGTGATGACTGCACACTCTATCATGGTGTGACACTGGGCGGCACCAGTTGGCAAAAAGGTAAACGCCATCCGACTTTAGGCAATGATGTGGTTGTCGGTGCGGGGGCAAAAGTACTTGGTCCCATTACCATTGGCAACGGAGTGCGTATTGGCTCAAATGCCGTGGTGATTAAAGCGGTGCCAGACGGCGCAACCGTCGTCGGCATTCCTGGACGTATTGTACAAGTCAATGCTGATTATAAAAAGGCACATAAACAAGCACTTGAACAAAAGATTTTTGATGCTTATGGCTTGCCTCATGAGATGCCTGAGATTGATCCGATACAATATGCCATCAATAATATGCTTGATGACATTGAATTCATAGACAAAAGAATGCAAACTCTGTGCGAAACCCTAAAAAAAATGGGACATAAAAATTTACCGCCAGAGTTAGATTCTTGTAAAATTCGCTCTCAACGGGAAAATTAGTTTATACATGTCAAAGCACTTGGAGTCCAAAGCTTTAGCTTTGGACTCCAACATGTCGTATCCAAAACCTCTGAGGTCTGATTTACAACTACAACAAGATATTTATTGCTTTTATTGCTTTTCTTGTTCCCATAAAGACCACATGTCTCTCGTAAAGAATTTTATCTCGTTGGTACCATTGTGTGTTCGATCCTTTTCTAAATCCCAAAACCTATCTATATAGTCAAACAAGGGTGGCCAATTCCATAAGGATTCTGCATTTAATAAACGAGCAGCCAAAATGTGACCCAGGATAGAACTGCCTACTTGATCTCGATAAGGGGCTGTCCAACGTCGATCATCTAGTGTCTGCTGAGTGCTATGCGTTACACCCCACTCTGGCATACCAATATCTTCTGACAGGTATGTTGTTCTCAAGTATTTAGGCCGAACCAGCCATTGTTCAACCACTTTACCAACATCTTCTTTCTGAACAATCCAGGTTTGTTGGTCCTCTTGAAAAATAAAATGTTGTTGTGCATCTACTATTTCCAACATATTAGCATCATTCAAAAGCAGCCCTGCCATTAAAATAGGTAATTTTCGACCGAGCATATGCCCTCCGTTGTTAGTCCAACGCCCCCCCGCTTTAGCAATACCGTATAGGTCGATTCCCAGTTGAACAAAACGTATCAATAAGGTTTCTTTTTCAGCATCGCTATAGTCAAGCATTAAAGAGAGGGCTGCCTTTGAAATATCCTCTGCGATATTTTGTCCATAGTCATGCATATTCTCCTCAGGATGGATATATCGGGCCAACCATGAATCCATGTAATCGATCCAGGGTCTTTCAAACTGTCTTTCTAAATCTGAAAGAGAAGGCTCCGTTTCGATTTCATCTCTCTTTAAAAAAGGCTTGGTGATGATTGAATAGTCCAACTCATCTTTATTGTGGACTATCGTTTTATCTGTGCCTGCATAGGGGGGTCTAAAGCTACCAGATGGGGGGGACTCAGATAAAACGGTTAAAATGGCAGCCGTTTTTAACTGAGGACGATGCCCAGCCTCATCAATACTGATTGATGAAACTAACGATGAACCAGGAGGCAATGGGTCTTTGCTTAAGAGATTTACAGCAAAGTTGAGCTGCTCATCATAATCTGGGCCATACTGAGCATAGGCTGCACTGTCATAACCCTGTGTGATAGATGCTCCTGGTGAGGGATTTACCATAGAGCCATGCTTAACTCTATCTTTAGAGTCACCCTCATTAAAAGAGGAGGGGGTGATGTTGACTATTTTGACCGGTCCAATCACCCAATAGTCACCATTAGCAAAGGTTCCAGTTGGATAATCCTGATCAAACTCCCAGGTTATGCCAAACTGAGTAATTGAAGTTGCACCATATGAATGAGGTGTTAGGATAACTAATCCTAGAAATAAGCAACTAAAAAAAAAGGTTATTTTCTTGAGTAATACCTTAGCTGTTGAGCTAATCATTGTTATGACTCCTTAATATAATTATGGCTAGATATATAAATGATATCTGAGCATCAAACCAAAATCAAATCTTTTTTCAATCTTAGTGTGATTGGAATAATTTTTGCATTGATAAAAATCAGATGAGTTTTCTCGTCAAAGGCTTTGTTTCGCCTTATCATTTATTATAGTTAATACATGGAGTTAATTAATGAATTATCAACTTTTAACCTTTTTAACCTGTGGGTTTAGCCTACTACTTTCAACATTAACGGCGGCGAGCCCGCCAGCAGAATTGAGTACACAAGACTGGATGACGCTACAGGAAAAAATCCATACTTCTGTCTATCAGTTTAAGAAAGCAGACGGGATTTATACGGCCTATAATGCCAAGCAACAACTTCAAGCCCGCATCACTCAAAAGGCGGTGCAAATGAGATCACGCCAAGCCAATTGGCAATTCGGGCTGAGTCTCAGTGCTTATGGCTACGGCGATCAACTCAAAACGGTACAAGCTGGACGTACTGTGATAACTGAACGGGGCTTAGAATCCCAACATCCGGGGATCACAGAATGGTATATCAACAATGAGCGTGGGCTAAGACAAAACTTTACCTTAAGCCAGCCACCGGCTCAAACGGGTGCCGCTATGCTGCGCGTGGTTTTACATGTCAATGGCTCACTCACGCCACAATTGGCAGCCGAACAAAAAACGATCCAGTTAAACAATCAGAATGGTGAGACGGTGCTGCATTACGGTGGACTCTATGTTTATGATGCGGAGGAACAAAGCTTACCGGCACATTTTGCACTGGCGAATGGACAGATTGTTATTGAGGTAGACGATAGCCAAGCGCATTATCCTGTCACGATAGATCCCTTGTTTTATACAGAACAAGCCAAACTCACCACGAAAGATGGGCAAGAAGGAGATTGGTTTGGTATTTCCGTGGCACTTGATGGCGATACAGCACTGGTGGGTGCGCCTTGGGATGCTTCAGTTTATGTGTTTGTTCGCAACGGGACAGGATGGAGCGATCCGGTGAAACTCACCGCCAGCGATGGGGGAGATTGGTTCGGTATGACTGTCGCACTAGAGGGTGATACCGCCTTGGTGGGTGCCCCTTGGGACGATGAAGCTTCAGGTTCGGCTTATGTGTTTGTTCGCAACGGCACAACATGGAGCCAACAGGTGAAACTCACTGCCAGCGACGGTGCGATAGGGGATAGGTTCGCTAATGCCGTGGCACTAGATGGTAATACCGCCTTGATAGGTGCTTATTGGGATGATGACAATGGCTATCATTCCGGTTCTGCTTATGTGTTTGTACGCAGCGGCACGACATGGAGCGAACAAGCCAAGTTGATTGCCAGCGATGGGGCGGTAGAGGATAACTTTGCTCGTTCCGTGGCACTCAACGGCGACACTGTGCTGGTGGGTGCGCCTGGGGACGATTATAATCTTGATGATGCTGATCCCCATAATCATAAGATTAATTCCGGTTCTGCTTATGTGTTTGTACGCAGCGGCACGACATGGAGCGAACAAGCCAAGTTGATTGCCAGTGATGAGAGCAATTCAATAGACTACTACGTTGAAGAAAATTTCGGTATTTCCGTCGCATTAGATGGCAACACGGCACTGGTAGGCGCTTATGGGGATGAAGCGCCTGTGAGTGAGGCAAATAGCGAGAGTTTCCTGTTGTCTTCAAATTTAGCCGATCTTGACATTGCAGAAATCGAATGGGCACTTGAGAACAGTCTCAATAACCTTAACAATCCCGTTGATTATTATTTTGGCTCAGCTTATGTGTTTGAGCGTATCGGCACGACATGGGAGGAAAAAGCGAAACTCAGGGGCGAAGCTGTTGAAGTGACAGACTGGCAGAATGTGAAAAAAGATTATTTCGGTATTACTGTCGCACTAGAGGATGACATTGCCTTGGTGGGTGCTTGGATGAAGGATAAAAAGGGAGCCACTTATATCTTTGTAAACAACGGCAGCATCTGGGATCAAATGGCTAAAGTTACCGCCAGCGATGGGGCAGAGGATGACTTCTTTGGTGCCGCTGTGGCACTTTCTGGCAGTACTGTCCTGGTAGGTGCCTATAAGGACGATGATAATGGTACCGAT
>JALXAQ010000005.1 GCA_026991885.1 Thiotrichaceae bacterium | reverse complement strand
CCTATGGACACGCAACACTCGATACAGGTGGGTGGTTAGCCCTTACCTGACCGGGACTTTCACCCAGCAAGAAATGCCAAGCTTCGCTTGGCGCACGCACCCTACGCTTGCTTATTTATTACATGTCAGCTTTAACCGGTTAAATTTATCTTTATTATTATAACAATACCTTCGCCAAAATACCTTATAAAATATATAGGAATAGACTCAATAGATTCGCCGGCTAAAAAAATGGTGGTTGTGTTAAGATTGAATTACAACAAACAATCTGAAATAAAAGAAAAACACAACCACCATGGAAATTATAACACTTTTGAGCTGTTTCAACTCAGTAATTGATTAAGCTGAAGCCATGCTCGCAATGAGTGGACGTATTACTATGCTCGGTATTTCCTGTTGGACTGAAAAGTATGGGAGCGAGCGTAGCCTGGGTAAAATGTAGTGAGCGCAGCCTCAATGCCATTAAGCCTGTCCCGACGTTAGGAGGGATCAAGCATAAATACGTTTTTTTGTTACAATATCTATATTTTACCCAGGCTACGCTCGCTTGCTCCTTATATTTTGTTGTTTCGGGAATGAGGTACGATTTCCCGAAACTCTGATAAGAGTCGGGTTAACTCTTAAACCCCAATTGTCTCCACGCCTCATAAATAATCACCGCAGCAGCGTTGGATAAATTCATACTACGACCCTGCACCGGAATCCGTATCACCCGCTCAGGCGGTAATTGAGCCAACAAAGTTTGCGGCAAACCTCGCGTTTCAGGACCAAATAAAAAGCCATCTTCTGCCTGATAGCTTGGGACTGTATAACACGTTTTTCCCCGAGTTGAACAAGCGAATAAGCGTGCTATTTGAACTTTTTCCAAAAAAAGCGCAAGAGATTGATATTCATGAATACGCGCATATTCGTGATAATCCAATCCAGCACGTTTGAGTTTTTTATCATCCAAATCAAACCCAAGCGGATGAATTAAATGCAGTTGCACATTAGTATTGGCACACAAACGGATAATGTTGCCCGTATTAGGTGGTATTTCAGGTTCATAGAGAATACAATGGAACATAATTTAATTAAATGAGATTCTTGTTTTTAGTAAATAATAAAAAGAATAATACTTGATGTTTAATGTCGCAAACATAATATGAATAAGCCCATTAACAAAACTCAGCTCATTACTCAACTACAGGCGATATTACCGACCGCCTCAGTGCTGCATGAGACAGAAGAACTCAGACCTTATGAATGTGATGGATTATCAGCCTATCGAAAACTGCCCTGGGTAGTGATATTGCCTGACACCATTGAACAAATCCAATCTATTATGCGCCTGTGTCACAGCTTAAATGTGCCAGTCGTTGCCCGTGGTGCCGGCACTGGACTATCAGGCGGTGCCCTACCCGTTGAACAAGGCATCTTATTAAGCCTAGCTAAATTCAAAAACATCATTAATATTGACCCTGCCAAACGCCTTGCCCGTGTACAACCCGGCGTGCGAAATTTAGCCATTTCTCAAGCCGTTGAACACCTTGGCCTTTATTATGCCCCCGATCCCTCCTCCCAAATTGCCTGCACCATCGGCGGAAATGTCGCGGAAAACTCCGGTGGCGTACACTGCCTAAAATATGGACTGACAGTACACAATATTCAACAACTCAAAATAGTGACTGTCGGAGGAGAATTATTAACCATTGGGCATGGCGGCTTAGATTCTCCTGGTTATGACTTATTAGCATTAATGACTGGCTCCGAAGGTATGCTTGGCATTATTGTTGAAATCACCGTTAAATTATTACCCAAACCAGAACGCGCCCAAGTATTACTCGCCGCCTTTGACGATGTAGAAAAAGCGGGCGCAGCAGTTAGCAATATTATTTCCGCTGGCATTATTCCGGCAGGTTTAGAAATGATGGACAAATTAGCCATTCAAGCCGCTGAAGATTTTGTTCATGCCGGTTATCCACAAAACGCTGAAGCTATCTTATTATGTGAACTAGATGGCGTCACCGAAGAAGTCTCTGAAAATATTATGTCTGTGCGTCAGACGCTACTACAAAGCGGCGCCACTCAAGTCCGCACTGCCAAAGACGAACTCGAACGATTGACTTTTTGGAAAGGACGCAAAGCCGCTTTTCCCGCCGTCGGCAGAATTTCGCCGGATTATTATTGTATGGATGGCACCATTCCCCGCAAACGCCTAGCAGAAGTGCTAAAAACTATCTCTGACTTATCCAAACACTATAAACTAGCCGTCGCCAATGTCTTTCACGCCGGCGATGGCAATTTACACCCATTAATTCTCTACGATGCCAACAAACCCGGAGAATTAGAACGCACCGAAGAATTTGGCGGCAAAATTTTAGAATGCTGCGTCAAAGTCGGCGGCACAATCACCGGCGAACACGGCGTAGGCATGGAAAAAATTAATCAAATGTGCGTACAATTTAACGCCTTGGAATTAACCCAATTTCATGCCGTCAAAGCCGCTTTTGATCCCAAAGGGCTACTCAACCCGGGTAAAGCCGTACCAGAATTACACCGTTGCGCTGAATTTGGGGCGATGCACGTACATCAGGGTCAACTGCCATTTCCTGAACTGGAACGCTTTTAAAATATGACAGAACTACAAGAACAAGTGCAAACCGCCATAGAAACAGCCACCCCGCTATATATTCGCGGCGGCAATAGCAAAGCTTTTTATGGGCGTAAGCCGACTGGGGCGCCACTGAATTTAAGTGCTCACCGTGGCATTACCAATTATGAGCCCACAGAATTGATAATAACAGCCCGCGCCGGCACCCCATTAAAAGAGATTGAAAATACTCTATCTAGTGAAAACCAAATGCTTGCTTTTGAACCGCCCGCCTTTGCTGAAACAGCCACCTTGGGCGGGACTATCGCTTGCAACTTTTCAGGACCACGCCGCCCTTACACCGGCGCCGCCCGCGACTTTGTCTTAGGTTGCCAACTTTTAAACGGCAAAGGAGAAATCCTGCATTTTGGCGGCGAAGTCATGAAAAATGTTGCCGGCTATGATGTCTCACGCCTGATGGCAGGGGCACTGGGTACACTGGGCGCCTTACTCGAAATCTCGCTCAAAGTCTTACCCAAACCAGAAACCGAATTAACGCTAGTCCAAGCATTGTCCACTGAAGCCGCACTCAAACAGCTACATGAATGGGGACTCAAACCATTGCCAATCAGCGCAAGCTGCTTTTATGACAATCAACTATTTATTCGTTTATCAGGCTCATCCGGGGCGGTTGCCGCCGCACAAAAAACCATTGGGGGCGAGATCATGAATAACGTTTTTTGGCAACAACTTAAAGAACATCAATTGCCATTTTTTAAGACCACCACACCGCTGTGGCGTTTATCATTAAGCTCAGACACGCCCCCCGATGGCGAATGCTTATACGAATGGGGGGGCGCACAACGCTGGTTAAAAACTGACACTGAGGCGGCTATTATTCGTCAAACCGCCCAAAATGCCGGTGGTCACGCAACGCTGTTTAGAGCATCAGATAGCACTGAAGAAATATTTCACCCCCTGCCAGAAGGCATGATGCGTATTCATCAACAATTAAAACAGGCATTTGATCCTAAAAGAATTTTTAATATAGGTAAGATGTATCAAGCACTTTAAATGCAAACGAATATCACTAAAAAATACCGCCAAACAGGGGCAGAATCCATTTTACGCGCCTGCGTACATTGTGGATTTTGCACCGCCACCTGCCCAACTTATCAATTGTTAGGCGACGAACTAGACGGACCTCGTGGCCGCATTTACCTCATCAAACAAATCTTGGAAGGCAATAGCGTCACTGAAAAAACCCAACTTCACCTCGACCGTTGCCTCACATGCCGCGCTTGTGAAACCACCTGTCCATCAGGCGTGCGTTATGGTGCGCTGCTTGATATTGGACGCCGCATTATTGAGCGTGAAATACCCCGCAAACCATTGGATTCATTAAAACGAAAACTCCTACGCACAATCCTTCCTCATCCCCGGCGTTTTGCACTCTTGCTGACATTAGGCCAAACCATCAAACCCTTGTTGCCCCAGTCACTGAAACGCAAAATTCCCGTCTCCCAGAAAAAAACTCAATGGCCTCAAACCCATTTAGCACGCAAAATGCTAGTCTTGGAGGGATGCGCTCAAAGCGTCGTCACCGCAAACACGAATGCAGCCGCAGCGCGAGTGCTGCATAAACTGGGCATTCAGCTCATCACAGCACCAAAGGCTGGCTGCTGTGGCGCGGTGAGCCACCACCTTTCTGCTGAACAAGAAGGACTGGCCTTTATGCGCCAAAATATTGACGCTTGGTGGCCTTATATAGAAAAACAAGACATTGAAGCCATTGTGATAACAGCCAGTGGTTGCGGAACAATGGTTAAAGAGTATGGAGAATTACTCAAAGATGACGACCACTATGCCGAAAAAGCCAAAAAAATTTCACAATATGCTAAGGATATTGGTGAAATCTTGGAAAAGGAAACCTTAACACACACGGCAAAAACAAATCAAAAAATCTCTTTCCATAATCCTTGCACATTACAACATGGGCAAAAATTAAATACCGTGGTGGAGACTATTTTGAAGGGAGTAGGCTTTGAGCTTTTGCCTATTTCTGACTCACATTTGTGCTGCGGCTCAGCGGGGACTTATTCCATTCTCCAACCTGAACTCTCACAACAACTTCTCACGAATAAATTGCAGTCACTACAAAAAGAGTCTCCTGATGTGATTGTGACGGCGAATATTGGTTGCCAAATGCACTTAGCGACTCGGGCGGATGTACCCGTCAAACATTGGATCGAATTAATTGATGACACCCAAAACGTTTGACAGGTATATAGTCTATTTGATATTTTTAAATCTGTGAGGCTAGGGATGACGTCCCAGAAAAGTGAGGTATATTATGACAGAACGAAACGAAGTAACGAAGCGAAGCGAGATCAAAGCCGTCTATTATGGACAAGTAGAATTAATACCCGGCATTGTTTGTGATGGTTATGTGCTGGATGATGACACTGCTGTGATGAGTGAGCGTGGGACTGCTGATTTGTTGGGAGTCGATCAAAAACTGTTAAATCGCATGAGGACAAACTGGCCTCCAAAAGTACTCAAACCATTTATTGACGAGGGTTTGAGCATGAGGACAAACACAGTAAAAGTCGTGGCTAAAAATAGTCCCTATCAAGGCCGAAAAATCGTCATTTATGATTCATCAATAATTGAAAACCTTATTCGCTTTTATATTCTTGCGTTTGCTAATAACAAATTACGCAAAAACCAAAAACATATTGGTGAAAGATGTGCCGTTTTGTCGGCAAGCTTAATTAAAACGGCCCTTGACACTGCCATCAAACAAGCCTGCGGACTATCTCCCAACATCCAACAAACGGTCCAAAAAAACTACATAGATGCGGTCAAACTCATCAAAGAATTTGGCTTTACTTGCTCTGCCCCCAACGAGATTGCTATCAAAAAGGACATTAGCCAATTCCTTGAAGTCCCAGAAAGTACCCTCAACAGTTTTCTTAGAAAACACAAAAGCGACATCCAACCCATTCGACTGAATGTGGCAACCATTCGCTCTTTCGGTGGTAAAGCATCACGCATGAATGGCTATCATCTTGACGATGTCACAAAAATTGCCTTGGGAATGGACTCTGTCATTGGTATCGAACTCAAAAAGAAAGTATTTGGTCAAATAGGTAGTTTTGCCACACCAAATACTTGTGCCGAAGTGCAATGGCGAGAAGTGCTATCCAAGGTTTTTGAAGGCTTTGATTTGCACTTTAACTATCCCATTGGTCAATACAAAGTTGATTTTTTTGTGGCAAAACTCATGTTGGTTTTAGAATGCAATGGCTACTACCATCGTTATTATGATGCCAAACAAGAAAAAGAACGGGAAAAGCTGATTACTCGACAATATAGTTTAGTTCGTTTTCACCATAAGATCACTTTAGAAACACTATTCAACGGCATTTTACAAGCCAAACCCGGCACGACGGTTAAGTTATATGATTTAAAACAGCTTGGTCAAGAAATGCCTTTTAATATTAACCCCTTAAATGTATAAATGGCCTAATTTTTCCGGCGTGGAAAGAGGTGCGTAGGACGCACCCTACGCTCCATTTAAGCCTTGGAGTCCAAAGCTTTAGCTTTGGACCGGGTTCCCACGCTCCAGCAAGCGTAGGCTGTGTCCACATTTTTGAGTTCTGTGTAGATTTTAGGTGCGTGGAAAGAGGGTGCGTAGGACGCACCCTACGCTCGCTGCGCGCGAAAACTTTTGCCTCGGAAACATGCAAACAAATATTGTAGGGGCAATCCCTTGTGGTTGCCCTTGGTATATTATTATTTGCGAGTTGCCTTAGCTGCTCTATATGCTTAGGAGTCCAAAATTTATTTTGGATGTGTTGGTGGCTCATCAAAAAAATTGATATGTTAGATAAAGGTCCATATTATATATAAGGAGTCCAAGATTTATCTTGGACGAGTCTCGCTACTCGGATTGCAAAAATTCAGAAGAGGAAAGCTTAAACATGATTGGTAAAAAGATCGCCGAAGAACTCAATAAACAAGTCAACCGCGAATTTTATTCCGCTTATTTTTATTTATCAATGTCGGCGTACAGTGATTTTTTAGGGCTGAAAGGCTTTGCAAACTGGTTTATCATGAAAAATCAGGAAGAAACCCAACATGCCATGAAGATTTACAAATACATCCTTGATCAAGGTGCTCAAATGAAACTCTTACCGGTTGAGCAGCCACCTTCAATCTTTGACAGTCCCTTGGCGATGTTTGAAAACACTTTGATACATGAGCAAACTGTCACCCAACAGTTCAACGAGTTAGTTGATCTCGCCGCTGCTAAAAAGGATCATGCGACTCATATCTTTTTACAGTGGTTTATCACCGAACAGATCGAGGAAGAAGCCACAGTGAGTGAAATAATCCATAAAATCAAACTGGTTGGTGGCAAGGGCGATGGTCTGTTTATGATTGACAATCAATTAGGACAATTGGCTCAAGGAATGGCTACCGGTAGTGCAGGATAGGGGACATTTTACGAGAGCAGCCGTATGATTTTTTACGGCTTGACAAATCGTAGTCAGTTTTGATAAAAAATTTGTTGTGCTGGTGTCCCCGTTTTTTGTTATGTGATAACTGATAACTGATAAGAGGTAAATAAAAAATGTCACGAACTAAAATGACTATTATAGGATTCATACTAAGTAGTCTTAGTATTGTTGCCGGTGCGGCTGTTACAGAAACCGAATGGAAATTTGGAAAAGAGTGTTTGGAAGCCGCCGGATTGCCACCTCATAACTTGTTATGCCTGGCGGTTGATAAGAATAAGCGGAAATCCATCATGAGAGCCGGCTTCATGATTGGTACTAAAACTCGGCAAACTTGGTGTAGTCTTGTTGACAAACTTGGACTTCGCGCATCGGCGGATGATGCTCTGTATAAGGAAGGCATGACAGATAGTGAGGATTATGATCGTGCTTTTCAGCGTGCGGGCGAAGTTGTGCAGTGCTTGACAGAGAAAGTTTTCACGGATTACAACCAATGGGGCTTATTAGCCACACACATGTATTTCTGTAAAGAATTGGACAGTCGTGGAGATTGTATTGCAGCCGTGAAGATCGCAAAGGAACTTCGGGGAAAAGAGCCCGAATGTAAAGCAACTGGTAGTCTCTGGCGGTGGACACAGGGCTCTGATTTCATGAGATTGTCGCTTGATTCGATTTATAAGAAACATTGTGTTGTAAAAGCCACAATCATGCAGTCTTATTGTGAATCTATAATCAAAGATAAAGCTCAATGCCAATCTTTGTACGGTACCAAATAGCCAATCAATAAATAGGATAATTACATGAAAAAGCTTTTGATTAGCGGAATAATAGCATTTTTGTCTATGCAATTGGTCCAGGCAGAAACGATTTGTGATGCTAAGATAGCCTTAGCGGATGCCCGTTTCAATCTGATGATGATGGTCATGTCAACGGACAAAGCAGAACAAGATGCTTTAAAAGTGGAAATTGATAATGCAAGCACCAATTTGGATAGAGCGATTGCAGCTATGCTTAAAGATGAGAACAAGACTGATGATGGTCAACTGGCTATCTTACAGGAAACCTGGACGGCGTTTAGAAACACTCGTGAGACTGAAATTGTACCGGCAATTTATGCGGGTGATAATATGAAAGCCATAAGTATAGCCACCGGTATCCAAGCAGGACGTATGATGACTATGGAAGGTATCATTCAGGCGCTTAATGGAGATAATTGTAATTAAACTAATAAGTACTGAACCATAAATTTTCCCGTCTTTTGGAGTCCAAAGCTGAAGCTTTGGATTCCAAAGTCTACCCAAAAAGGTATTGGTTTGGAGTGCATAATGATTCAAAACATAAAAATTAAGTTTGCTATTGTCTTTTTTATCATTTTGACGGTGACGGCGTGTGAAGAAGCCAAAATGAAACAAGAAGGACAACTTGCGGTTAATGCTTTTCTCGCGGAAATGAGTCCTGAATTAGCCAGAAAAATTGATAAGATAAAAAAAGAAATTTCTCTCACTGAAGAAAAAATTAATAAACTATCAGAATTGAAGCTTAAACACCCAAATTATGCTGGCAAAATAGAAAGTTCACGCAGACAGTGGGAAGTTTTACAAAATAAACTACAACTGAGTTTAAAGGAAATCAGAGAAGTCGTGGAAAGTACCTACATCACCTATGAATTGAATAAAATTCAAGGGGGTAATCAATTCCAAAAAATATCTGAACAATTGCTCTCTTCTGCTGATTCAGTATTGTCTTCTGCTGGGCTGACAAAAAATGCAATTGAACAAGCGTTAAATGAAGTTGAAAATCCTGACGTTGAAAATCAAGCCTTGCCATCTTCAGATAATATTTATGAGACTGAGCCTGTCAAAGAACCACCACCTACCATCAATAATAAGTCATTTCTTTGTAATGCCAAGACATCTCTAGCTGATGCCCATTTGAATTTAATGATGATGGTCATTTCAACGGATAAAGCCGAGCAATATGCTTTAAAGAGAGAGATTGACAATGCAAGTACACAATTTGAAAATGCACTTGCAACTCTGTATGAGATTGATAATGATGAATTCACGGCTTTACAGGAAATTTGGATGGTGTATAAAAATATCCGTGAAACTCAAATTATTCCAGCAATTCTGGCAGGTTATAACGATCAAGCTTTAGAAATTGCAAACGGTATTCAAGCAGAACGTATAAAGGCTATGAAAGATATAATTCATTGCAACTAAGGAGAACTCTATGCGACTATTCATTATCTTTGTCATATTCATCGTTTCGGCTTGTAACGAAAATGGAGCTGAAGAACCACTCCCTGCCCCCATCCCTGCCCCCATCCC
>JALXAQ010000004.1 GCA_026991885.1 Thiotrichaceae bacterium | reverse complement strand
TTATAGGGTGTTGTGCTATCCAGTAGTCGTAATCAAGATTGTAATTACCCGCAGGTTCTTCTCCTAAGAATGATTCATCCTTCTTATCAAACTCTCCACGCCCCATATAAAACTCACCCGCAGGCACAAAACAGAAGGGCATGGCATCTACTGTCATGACTTCGACTCTAGGGTCACCCATTATGCCTAGATACCTGCCTAGGGCGGCTCGTTCAGTAGCAGGTAAATAGGCTGTATTTAACACAAAAGGAAGTGCATTCTGGATGCGAATAAAAATACGTTGCTGTTTTCGATTTAGATTATCCAGTTTCAAATTTTCAGCAAGGATTTCTGCCGCTAAACGAAGACCATTGGCTTTTGGTGTATCCAGCTCTTCAGTATCCTGACTTAAAGCATTCAGCAAATCCCATACAGGACCGGGTTCTTTTTGTGATTTTATACCACCCAGTAAAGAAACTACTTCACGCCACTTATCAGGGTCTGTTCGCCCTAGCGTGGCGGCTAATTCTTGCCAGGTCTCGTCTTCAATCTCTATTTTATTTTCAAAGAATTCAAATAGGGCATCTTGTTCGCGTCGAAAATAGGCGGCTGTCAGATACTCCTGAAAACTACGGTGCGGGAAGGTATAAATGGCATTTTCTTCATTTTTTCCACCGCGCTGATAGAGTATGCCCACCCTGTCACGTAAATATTCATAGAGCTGTTCTATTTTGACTTCTTTGCCATTATCCCGCGCAGCGCAGTAAAGATAATGGGTTAAATCTTTTGCAGAAATATCAGCAGTATCATTTTGTTTGGCGCTTTGTTTTGCATGGGCTTCAAAGGCAAGATGCTCCAAAACAAGGCGAATAGTATCCTGTCCAATATCGAGAAACTCTGCGAGACTATATTGATAACAGCTTCTTGCTGAATTAGCATCTTCGGCTTTAAAACGCAGCTTTTCCCATTCATTGATCAATAGCTCCAGCAAGCGCTCATACAAATCTGCCTTGCGCTCAGGTAGCTCATGTCGTTTTGCATGTAGATAGGCAATTAAACTGAGTAATAGTGGGCGTTTTGCTAAATCCTTAACGGATGAAGCTTTAAAAATCTCCCGTATCAGTTTACCGGAACGGTTTTGTGCTACTTTTTCATCAAAATCAGGAGAGTTTTGATACCATTGTTTAATAAACCGAATTATCTGGCCATCATGAAATTTTGCCAGCTTGCTTTGATAAAAGTTTTGTAGCTGCCATTGTTTATCCTGATAGGCATAGGGTCGGCAGGTCACTAAAATCCGTACATCAGAATAGCTTTTGGTAAAACCTTCGATGCAATCAACCAGCCTTTTACGACGGTCACCCGCTTGTGGCACTTCATCCAGACCATCAAACATCACCAGAGCTTCACCTGATTGCATTCGTGCTTTAAGAATCTTAAAATAATCTTCGCAAAACTGATCATTTAGCACTTCATGGATAAAATCCATGATTCGACGAGTATCTGCCTTATCATCTTTTTCAGGAAAGTAATCTGATGCGGCAAAATCACGCAGAATGACACGGACTGGGATCAAGGCTTTATGATCCCAAGTTTGTCTAACTTCCTCTGTTTCAGTTTGGTATTTCTCCTCCGTTTCAATCTCAATGGATTTGGGATTACCTTGTTCATCGGGTAAAGGTTCAGTTAATGTTTTAAGGTTGATTTTCTCATTGTCCAGTTGTTCACCCGCCAAACAAATTGAAAGGTAATTGACAAAGGCACTTTTGCCACTACCGGGATCACCCGTAAGCACTAAATGGGGAAACTTATTTATTGCTTCTAGTGCGGAAAGTTGTTTATGTTTATTTAATTCTGAAGAAGCTGACTGGCCTACTCTGACTTGAGGTTCTTCTGAAGTATCCGTTAAAAGCGGGATATAGATAGCATCAATACCAATAGTAGGCACATTGGAATCTTCTTTGCCCATAAGCGACAGCCATTCCAGCCCTTTGCAATCGGCAATGATACGTTTTAAATATTGCTGCTCATGTCGCTGCACTTCTTCTTCAGTCAGCGCGTTACCATTGATATTAATAATTTGTAACACGCTATTATACAAAAGCTGGGCAGTTGCTGAACCCCTTTTCGCATGAAACTCTGTTTTGTCACTCATTGGAATGAATTTTTTATTTTAACTTCACCATTTATAACCACTGCTGCAACGCTTCCTTCTTCAGCTTTTATATCCCCTTTTACTTTTACAGCCGTTTGGTGTTGAAATGTAGGGTGTTGGGCTAATACCTTTGTTAACACCTCTTCCAGTTGTTTTTGCTCATCCGGGTCTTCCTGATATTTGGCAACAGCCTGAATAACCTCCGGTTTACACAGAATGTCGTTCTTTAGTTCTGCCAGCTTTATAGCACCATTAACGGTTATTCCCTTGATGACTTCGATAGCGGCATCATTTCCACCTGCTGCAAAAAAAGTCACTAGCGCCCCTACTACTGTGGGTATATCAATCAGATTCGTCATGTTGCACACCTTTGTTATATCAATATTGAATGATTATATATCAGCTTTTTTTCCGAACCAGTATTATTGTTTGAAATAATGACCTAAACCACGGTACACTACACAGATGCTAATAAACCTCTTTAAAAACTGGCTTTGGATCTAACGCCTTAGGAAACTAAGGTAGCTTGCTTTTACACGTCCTTGCCCCTTTTTAAACAGGTTTACACCATGAACAAACAACAATTCGAATCCACTCTTTCACAAGGCTACAACCGTGTCCCGCTGGTTCGTGAAGTCCTTGCTGACCTTGATACCCCGCTTAGTACCTATTTAAAACTTGCCAACGCACCCTACTCTTATCTG
>JALXAQ010000003.1 GCA_026991885.1 Thiotrichaceae bacterium | reverse complement strand
ATATTGCCTTGAAAATGAAAATCCAGAATAGACCTGTAAAAAAGAATGGCACAATGCAAACCGAGCCCTTTGAAATTTCAAAAATAAATAGTATTACTATCTATACTGACCATACCTACAAGCAAGCCAATCAAAGTTATTCAAAAAAAGCCACCTATCAAGATATTGATTTTTATGCGCACAGCAAGCTAAATTACAAACCAAAAGCATTGGCAGATCTAGTGACTATAAAAAAGAATCAAATATTCAAAGAGCAAGAAAAGCGGATAACTTACGACCAGTTATACCGATTAAATAATTTCAAAACGATTAGTATTAATTATGTGCCTGTTAATATTACTTAGTATTAAAACATAGGGAGAGGTCAAATGAGTAAATATGAAATATCTATGGAAATATCTGGCCCTTTTGCCATGTGGTCGAGGCCCGATACCGGCGCCACTCCGACAAGTTACCCAATTCCGACTTGGTCTGCAGTAAAAGGTATATTTGAATCTGTTGCTTTTTTTAATGATGGCAAAGCATGGATTCGGCCAATTAAGAGTCAGTTAGCTGATAAGCTATGTGTTGCTGATGCTGGTAAACTGATTGGTTTACTTTACAACTATGCGAATTTCAGTAAATATTTTCAAAGCTTGGAAGGAATGTTCGCTAAATTGAGTGCTAAAGAGTGCTATTGTGAATAAAATATATTATGCGCACTCAGGAAATAAGCTAGATAAATCTGATTGGCAATTACTTTCTGATCATTTAAAAAAAGTTGGAGAGTTTGCTAAAGAAAATGCTCGTTTTTTTAATGCAGAGATGCTTGCTGAAATTGCAGGACTCTTACATGACATTGGAAAATATACTGAAGGATTTGCAAAGCGACTTGAAGGTGGGATGCGGGTTGATCATGCGACAGCTGGTGCACAAATTTCAGTCGAAAAGTGGGGGCAGTTTGGGAAATTGCTCGCTTATGTTATTGCAGGCCACCATGCAGGACTGGCTAACGGTATTGATGAGGGGGTAGATAGATCAACTCTTGAAAATAGGTTGAACAAATCAATACCAGAATTGGATACAGTGTGGGTTGATGAAATTTTTGTTCCGGCACAACTTTCAATGCCGCCATTTAAAGTGGCTGAAAGTTTTCAAGGATTTCAAATAGCATTTATGATCAGAATGTTATTTTCCTGCCTGGTTGATGCCGACTTTATAGATACCGAAGCTTTTTATTTCAAACTTGAAGGGAAGCCACATAAAAGAGGCAAGTTTTATAAACTTGAAAAATTGCAGCAAGCGCTTGATGATCACCTGGAGGAGCTAAAAGTAGCAGTTGCTAATGGCTCCCCTAAAGCTGTTAATGTTTTAAGGCAGGAAATTCTTGATTATTCTAGAAAACAGGCGTTACTAGAGCCGGGACTCTTTACTCTCACGGTTCCAACAGGTGGTGGAAAAACGTTGACCTCGATGGCATTTGCTCTTGATCATGCAGTTAAATACCAACTACGAAGAATAATTTATGTAATTCCTTTTACTAGCATTATTGAGCAAAATGCCAGTGTATTTCGTAACGTATTCAGAGATCTTGGCGATGATATTGTACTAGAGCATCACAGTGCTTTCGATGATTCCAAATTTAATGATAAAGAAGAAACAAAAGATAAACTAAAACTGGCAATGGAAAACTGGGAAGCACCTGTGGTTGTAACGACTGCGGTTCAGTTTTTTGAATCGCTATTTGCAGATAGAACTTCCAAATGTCGTAAATTACATAATATTACTGGTAGCGTTATTATTCTTGATGAAGCGCAAATGCTACCTTTAAAGCTTCTACGCCCTACAATGGCAGCTATAGATGAATTGGCAAGGAATTATCGATGTACAATCATCTTATGCACAGCAACACAGCCTGCATTATTACAGCCAGAATTTCGTAATGGTTTTACAAATGTCCGAGAAATAGCACCTGAGCCCGCAACATTATACTCGAAGCTCGAACGTGTAACTGTACGACATATTGGAATCCAGATCGACATTCAGTTAGTGGAACGAATACGAGATAATGAACAAATATTAGTTATTGTTAATAATCGCCGACATGCGCGCTCGCTATTTGAGCAGTTAGGAAAAGCTAGCAGTCACTATATTTTAACGACCTTGATGTGTGCCAAACATCGCAGAAAAGTCTTGGATGAAATTCGCAACCGGTTAAAAATTGGAGCACCTTGTAAAGTAATATCGACCTCTTTAATAGAAGCGGGTGTCGACGTGGACTTTCCGCTAGTGATGCGTGCAGAAACCGGGCTTGATTCGGTGGCGCAAGCAGCTGGACGTTGTAACCGTGAGGGATCAAGGAGGAAAGAGCAAAGTGAAGTTTTAGTTTTTTCATCTCCGGAATGGGAGGTGCCGGCTGAACTTAAGCAATACGCTGCCAGTATGCGCCATGTTTTAAGAAATTATGAAGGCGACTTACTTTCACCTGGTGCAATCCAGGCTTATTTCAAAGATGTTTATTGGCGTAAAGCCGATGAATTAGATTCAAAAAAACTCCTTAAGACACATCAGGATCACTACGCCAAGTTAACTTTCCCATTTCAAACTATTGCTAAAGAATATTGCATGATAGAAAGTTATATGCACCCGCTTATCATTTCTTACGATAAAAAGGCAGAAGCTTTGATTGAAAAGTTGCAATATAGCGAATTTGTTGGTGCTACTGCGAGGGAATTGCAATCATATCTTATCCAGGTGCCGGAGAAAGCACTTGTTGCTCTGAAGTTTGCCGGGGTGGTGGATGTTATTCAACCAAAAAGATTTGGAGATCAGTTTAACATACTGATAAATATGGATATATATGACGAAAAAGCTGGTATGAGTTGGGACGATCCAACATTCTTAAAACCAGAAAATTTAACAATTATCTAACTAACACTTGATAGAAGAAATAAATGTACTATATTTCTCCTTATGTATGGTTAGGAGAGATTTGATGCAGCGTAATATTTGGCTTGTTCAATTAGAGAACGATAATGACGGAAGAATTTGTGTGAAAATATATGGGCGATTTTGTCTTTCGGTTAAACAGATGACTTATGTCATTTCAACGTTAGTTGGTTCCGCATCTGCTATATCATACATCATACACAATTGGAGTTATTAAGTTTGGTCATGTCTTTACTAGATGTGTGGATTGAAACTATCAAGTGTTTGTGAAATTAAGTCGTGCCCTTTATGGGCACGTGGATTAAGAAGGAGAGGTGGATGTCATACGGAATAAAACTCCTTGTACGAGGAGAAAATGCCTGTTTTACCCGGCCTGAAATGAAAGTTGAGCGTGTTTCATATGATGTTATTACCCCGTCAGCTGCTCGCGGTATTTTAGAGGCAATACATTGGAAACCGGCTATTCGCTGGGTAATTGATGAAATTCGGGTGCTTGAGCCAATTCGTTTTGAGTCTATTCGGCGCAATGAAGTCGCAAGTAAAATTTCTGCTCGTAACGTTACTAGTGCGATGAATAAAAATTCTACGGAAGGATTGTATATATTTGTAGATTCGGGAAAAGAGCGCCAACAACGTGCAGCAACCATACTTCGAGATGTTGGATATGTTTTATCAGCGCATTTTGAGTTAACCAATGAGGCGGGATATGATGATAATGAAGGTAAGCATCTTGATATATTTAATCGCCGAGCTCGAAAAGGGCAATGCTTTCATCAGCCCTATCTTGGTACGCGTGAATTTCCAGCCAAATTTACTTTGTTAGAAAACGGTGAATCGCCAGAGTCAAATCTTTCTGATATGGATAGGAATAAAGATTTTGGCTGGATGCTGCACGATATAGATTTTACTGACGGTAATACACCTCACTTTTACAGGGCAGTAATGAATGATGGAGTGATCATTGTGCCTCCATTGCGCTCAGAGGAGCTACGCGCATGATACTTACTACATTGAATCAATATTACGATCGCCTAGTTGAGCAGCCTGATCCTGACACAGGTCGTTTGAAAGTACCTGCATTTGGTTATAGCGATGAGAAAATCGGTTATGTTTTAGTTATCTCCAAGACAGGACATTTAATTGATGTAGTTAACCATCTTGATACATCAGGTAAAAAGCCAAAACCGAAACAAATGTCTGTGCCACGCCCAGAAAAGCGCACATCTGGGATTCAAGCAAACTTTCTTTGGGATAAGGCTGCTTATGTTTTAGGCGTACAAGCCAATCCAGAAAAAAAAGCGAGTAAAGAAATCCCTTGGATAGAATCGCCGAATACGTTTGAAGCATTTAAGAACCGCCATATTGATGTTCTTAGAGAAAGTAACGATGAAGGATTGTTGGCATTAGTCAAGTTTTTGCAATGGTGGCGCCCTGAATATATCGACAATCCCCCATGCAATCATGACATGTTAAACGCAAATCTGGCTTTTCAACTTGATGGTGATAGTTGCTACTTGCATGACAGAGCTGCTGTAAAAATATTATGGGATCAATTATTTAAAGAGTCAATTCAATCAGCTGAAACTAACTGCTTAGTCACAGGCAAGCGAAGCCATATTGCACGATTACATCCATCCATAAAAGGTGTATACGGGGGTCAAAGCTCAGGAGGATCTTTAGTTTCCTTCAATGCAGAATCTTACGAGTCATACGGTAAAACTCAGGGTGAAAACGCGCCTGTATCTGAACTTGCTGCATTCAAATATACAGCAGCGTTGAATTACTTGCTCAACAGGGATAACAAGCATTGTTTTACGGTAGCTGACGCCAGTACTGTATTTTGGGCAATTGCAGATGAAAATGGGCAAGCTGAAAAGGCAGAGCAACTTTTTTTACAAGCGGTTAGCCCTAGCGACGATAGTGAGGCGACGCAAATTAGATCTGTGATTGAGCAAATATCAAAAGGAAGACCTTTATCGGATATAGCTCCGGATATTGATCCAAAAACGCGCTTTTATATATTAGGCTTAGCACCGAATGCAGCTCGACTTTCTATTCGGTATTGGCTAGATACGAGTTTCGGTGAGTTGCAGCAGCGTTTTTCGGAGCATTTTACTGATTTGGCACTTACCCCTTTGCCCTGGCAGCAGCCACCTTCTATTTGGCGCCTCCTTATTCAGCTTGTGCCTTATCGAGCAGGGCAAAAACAAAAGTCAGATGAAATCCCGTCGCATTTAGCTGGTGAGTTGATGAGAGCCATTTTAACTGGTGATCGATACCCGTATTCACTACTTGTGCAATTGGTGTTACGCATTCGAACTGATGGTCATATCAGTCCACTGCGAGTAGCCATGATTAAAGCTGTATTGCAGCGAGATTATCGAAAACATTTTAATACGGAGGAAGTACCTATGAGTTTGGATGAAAAAAGTGAAAAAGAATCGTATTTACTTGGTAGATTGTTTGCGGTATTGGAGCGCATTCAATCTGGTGCTATCAACGAAGCGAATGCTGGTATAACTGATCGGTATTTCGGTTCAGCTTCAACTGTTCCATATTCAGTTTTTCCACGATTGCTAGCTGGTAGTAAAAACCATTTATCTAAAATTCGTAAAAAAAATCCGGGTTATGCTATCAATCTTGAAAAAGACATGACAAAAATTATTGCAAAATTGCCGACTAATTTTAAAAAGCACCTATCCATTGATGAACAAGGTCGATTTACAATTGGGTACTATCACCAAAGAGAAAAATATTTCACATCATCTGACACTGATTCACAAACACCAACTGAAGCCGCTTAATTTCAAGGAGAAATAAAAATGACAATCCAAAACCGCTACGAATTTGTTTATCTGTTTGATGTTACCAACGGCAACCCTAATGGTGATCCTGATGCTGGGAATATGCCTCGCCTTGATCCCGAATCAAGTAAAGGGTTGGTGACAGATGTATGCCTCAAAAGAAAAGTACGAAATTTTGTTGAGTTGACAGAAGCAGACACTCAAGGTTATGAGATTTATGTAAAGGAAAAATCGGTTTTAAATAATCAAAACAAGAAAGCTTATGATGCACTCGATATTAAACCAGTGTCAAAAAAATTACCTAAAGATGAGGCTCAAGCACATGCAATTACAGCCTGGATGTGTGCTAATTATTTTGATGTGCGTACATTCGGCGCCGTTATGACGACAGCAATTAATAGTGGCCAGGTGCGTGGCCCAGTTCAATTAGCATTTGCAAAATCAATTGATCCAATTATCCCTTTGGAAATATCGATAACTCGAATGGCGGTGACAACAGAAAAAGAAGCTGAAGACCAACAGGGTGATAATCGTACAATGGGAAGAAAGCACATTGTGCCCTACGGACTTTATCGTGTACATGGATTTATCTCAGCAAAATTGGCTGAAAAAACGGGTTTTTCAGATGAGGATCTTGATAAATTTTGGCAATCGTTAGGAATGATGTTTGAGCATGATCATTCAGCGGCACGTGGTGAGATGAATGCACGAAAACTAATTGTGTTCAAACATAATGATGCTTTGGGAAATATGCCATCGCACAAGCTGTTTGAGCGAGTGATAATTAAACGAAAAAATGGAGAAAATGGCTCACCTGCAAGTAGTTTTAACGATTACTCCATTGAAATTAATAATCAAGGGCTTCAAGAAAAGGGTGTAGAAGTTTCGGAATTATTGTAGAGATCTCGTTGCCATTGATTGGGTAGTTAGCATAAATTAGACCTTTAAGCACAATTTTTCATAGTTGGCCCGAAGGTAAATGTGGTTATCTTAAGCCTGTATTAAAAGGTAAAGCTAGAACATGTTTGCAATCTTATAATGGAGAAAAATAAAAAAACTAATTCGTAACTCAACCGCAGAATATTTGATATCCACATCCCAGGCTGGGGAGGATAGCATTGAAGTTCGGCGAGCTGAATTACATGAAGAGTGAGTGTGTCGCGAATACCGACACACTGGGGGATTGGACATAGCACCTTGTTTTGTTTCTGGATTTCGATGAGCGATATATATTGCAAGGGGGTGCCAAAATTACCGCTACAATTGCAAAGGATCATGTTGAAAGTGAGTGTGAAAAATATCGCAGCACACAAGATAGGCTGTTCGAGTCAGATTTTGATAAGTTGATTAACTTGCAAAAGAAAGAAAATGAAAAACAGTAATGGTGATAGTTTACCACGGCTAATAGACGAACCTATCCTGATGCTCTCAGCGCTTCAGCATTATGCCTTCTGTCCACGCCAGTTTGCATTAATTCATGTTGAACAGGTGTGGGCAGAAAATCGGTTTACTGCGGAAGGCAATATATTACACGAGCGTGTTGACTCTGGTGTGGCAGAACAGCGAAAGGGTACACGCTATGAACGCGGTGTGTTACTAAAATCCGAGCGCTACAAGCTCACAGGTAAAATGGACTTGCTGGAAATAGAACAGACTGATCCGCCAAAATATTTTCCTGTGGAATATAAGCGGGGAAAGCCCAAGGTTGAAGATTGGGATCGCATTCAAGTGTGTGCACAAGCGTTGTGCATAGAGGAAATGCGAAATACTCAGATTACCGAAGGTGCAATCTGGTATTGGGAAGTTCGTAAACGAGAAGCTGTGCAGATTAACGACGAGTTACGTGCATCAACGATTTTTGCAATCGAAAATGCGCATACAATTTTGGCTACAGGTAAAACGCCGCCACCTACCAACAAAGTCAAACGCTGTCGCGCTTGTTCATTGCGAGATTTATGTGAGCCTGATACGTTTCGAAAAGATCATTCCGCCCGATATATAAACGAGATTTTTAAAGAGTAGGTATGAAAAAACTGTTAAATACACTTTATATTACTCGCCAGGGAAGTTATCTTCATAAAGAGCGTGAAACGATAGTCGTAAAACATGACAAAAACAAACTTGGGCAATTTCCTGCGTTAACAGTGGCTAATATTCTTTGTTTTGGTCAAGTGACGGTGTCACCTTTTTTAATGGGGTACTGTGGAGAGAAGGGTATTGGCCTTTCGTTTTATACTGAGTATGGAAAATTCCTCGCAAGGGTGCAAGGCAAACAGACAGGAAATGTATTATTACGACGCACTCAATATCGCTGGGCCGATAATGAAGAAAAATCTGTGTCAGTAGCAAGATTAATGGTGGCGGCTAAAATTGCTAACGCCAGGTCAGTGCTAATGCGAGAGTTACGTAATCATGGTGCTAATTCTTTGCTAGAATCAACAGTAAAACATCTCGCCGCTAGTTTGCGAAGAGCAAAAAGTGCACACACAGTTCCTGAAGCAATGGGCATAGAAGGAGACGCGGCAAATTCCTATTTTAGGGTTTTTAACGAATTGTTACGTGGAAGTGGTTTCGCTTTTGGTGGTAGGGTTCGTCGACCACCAACCGACCCAGTTAATGCGTTGCTTTCATTTGCGTATACTTTGATAACACACGAATGCGGCTCAGCTTTGCAGGGCGTCGGGCTAGATCCCTATGTCGGTTTTTTACATCAGGATAGGCCAGGTCGCTTAAGTCTGGCATTGGACTTGTTAGAAGAATTTCGTTCATCATGGGCCGACAGATTTGTTCTTACATTAATCAATAGACAACAAATTAAGTTAAGTGATTTTGTCAGCGAAGCAAGTGGCGCAGTGAGATTAACAGATGATGCAAGAAAAAATTTGTTAATTGCTTGGCAAGAACGAAAACAGGTGGAGATAATGCACCCTTATTTAGAAGAGCAAGTATCGATAGGTTTATTGCCACATTGCCAGGCAATGTTATTAGCGAGACATATTCGAGGAGATACCGAATATTATACTCCCTATTTGGTGAAATAATTATGCTAGTGCTGGTTACTTATGATGTAAGTGTGTTGACAAAAGATGGGCGTCGACGATTACGTAAAATAGCGAAAACATGTGTGGACTATGGAATGCGAGTTCAAAACTCAGTATTTGAATGTGACGTTGATCCAGCTCAGTTTACGGTATTAAAAAATACGTTAATGGAAATTTATAATCCAGATGAAGATAGTTTGCGCTTTTATTTTTTGGGTAAAAAAGGTAGACAGCGAGTGGAACATGTTGGCGCTAAAGTCACACCAGACCCTGTGCGAGAAGCGTTAGTACTTTAATCGCTAACCTTTGGTACTCATGAAAATTCAGCAGGGTTAGCGGAGTTGTAACCCTTTGATATGTATACTGGGAAGTAATTTGTTTCTCTAAATTAAGTCAGATTGTTGTTTGGTAGCTTAATGTTAGCGCAGAATCTGGATTTGTTCTTTAAAAATTAATGAGTTATAGTTTAATTGTCGCGTCCTTCACGGGCGCGTGGATTGAAACACGGATACAGCAAACCAGAAACAGCACGTTATGTTGTCGCGTCCTTCACGGGCGCGTGGATTGAAACAGCGTCGTGAAGCTGAAATAAACATCGACATAAAGTCGCGTCCTTCACGGGCGCGTGGATTGAAACTTGTCGAACGAGATCTTGTCGCCGCGTCATTTTGGTCGCGTCCTTCACGGG
>JALXAQ010000002.1 GCA_026991885.1 Thiotrichaceae bacterium | reverse complement strand
GGCACAAGGGCTCTAGGGCAAAGGGCTAAAAGTCCGCGCCACAGACGACACAACCCGAAACCCGAAGTTGCCGACCCGTACGACCGAGACGTACCAGAAGCGGAAGGCGGTACGGGCGATCCTCGGTCTGTTGATCCACGAGCCGCCACGCAGCACTCGGTAGCTTTCATCACCTCCCCTCCAAACTTGACCATCAGTCGGTGCGCCTTTATAAGAGCCATGCCAAGAATCAGCGCACCATTCCCAAGCGTTGCCTAACATGTCATATAAACCAAAAGCGTTTGGTTTAAAATGACCGACTGGCGCAGTTTTTGCATAACCGTCCGTGCAATTATGATGTGTCCAAGAAAAACCATTTTCTTTTTTTGAGGTTTTGTCATGGACATTTGCATAACGACAGGCATCATCAGCATCATTGCCCCAATAGCGGGCCGTTTTTGTACCCGCTCTGGCGGCGTATTCCCACTCTGCTTCGCTGGGCAGACGATATTCTTTGCCAGTTTGCTGACTTAACCATTTAGCATAAGCTGTCGCATCATGCCAAGACACATTAATCACTGGACGATTGCCACGCCCCCAGCCTCTATCTGAGGGCTTTTCTCTACCCGTCGCTTGAGCAAACTTATCATATTCAGCAAACGTCACCTCATATTGCCCCATCGCAAACCGTTTGATTGACACCCTATGCACCGGTTTTTCATAAGAATCACCCATACGAAATGAACCGCCAGCAATCCACACCATTTTTGGCCCCAAGCCGCCATTTTGTAAACTATCACGGAAAACTTTACCTGCCACCGGTTGGGGAGTAGGCTTTCGTGTCACCACGGGTGAGGTTTCCAACAAATATTCAAAAGGTCGTAACTTCGGAGATTCAGGATTCACCTTGCGAAAAGCGGCCATATATTGCAAAGCTTTCTGCCTTTTTCCACGACGCACTGCGTATTTTATCCAAGTCAGATATTTTTCCTCGATTTCTTCTAAACCCTTTAAAGCTTTCGCATTATTCGGGTCTTTTTTTAACACTTCGCTATAACAATCTAAAGCGTTTCCACCTCTTCCCGTTGTCAAACGATAAGCTTGAAAATGTTTTTGGCAGGTTCGCAATTTTTTTGAAACATCAATCGGTTGCGGCTGCGAGGAGGTGCCACACGTACTAAAACAAAATCGCTGCGTCAAAGAATCCGACTTCCAAGGCACCTGAACGCCTTTCGTTTTCGCCACCACTTTTTGGGTGACTTCGGTTAACATATCAAGCACACTCAAATGAGACATATCACGCAAAGCGTCTAACAAATATTTGGTATAGATACTATTGCGTTGACTGGTATCGCCATAAGAAGGCGTATCTGGTGCAGTCGCATAAGCGATTAATGAGCCTGTCGGACTTTTCATTTCAGCTAAGCCTTTTTTATTGAGGCTTTTAATGGATTGATAGGGGTTGTCTCGACAAGCGTCCAATATGACAATATTGACACCATTATTGGCTTCCTCCATTTGAGCGAGCAAACGATTGGCATCTAAAGCTTCCCAAGGAATATCGGCTGCTTTTTTAATTTTGGCATCGACGGGCACCAAAAAATTACGACCTTTGGCTTGCAAACCGTGTCCTGAGAAGTAGAATAAGCCAACACCCCTTTTCTGCGCTAGCCGGTCGCCAAAGGATTGTATTGCTTCCGTCATGGCGCGATTGCTGAGATTATGCTTTAAGATCACCTCAAAGCCTAAATTTCTGAGGACTTTTGCCATGTCGTTGGCATCGTTCACGGGATTATCCAGCGTGGGCACTGGTTTTTGATAGGCGCCGTTGCCAATGACGAGGGCTAGGCGTTCTTCTGAGGCTTGAGCCATTGTCATCAATAGGGTGATTAAAAAAATAAAGGGGGTGTAACGTGACATGTGGTTGTTCTCCTTTTGTTTTCTGAAATTGACGGCTTGATTATGCGATAGGAGAGGGCTGATAGTCAATACAAAACCACATTAACTACAGGGATTACATTTTAGAAGGGATAAGTCAAAACACTTAACGACAGGGATTTTTTTTTAGCAAGGATAAGTCAAAACCGATACGAAAACTTATCCCTTCTAAAATGCAATCCCTGTCGTTAGTGTTTTGACTTATCCCCTGAGGTTACGCACTCACCTTCCAAAAACGGATCTGTCGCAAAATTTCTCTCAGCCCAGAGTTCAGGTGTTATAATCTCTCCAATTTAAAAAACAGAGATATCGATATGATCAGTTTCAAGGGTCGTCAATTTGAAAAAGATATTATTCTCCAATGTGTGCGTTGGTATGTAGCTTATGCGTTAAGCTATCGTGATCTGGAAGAAATATACGCTGCAAAGCAAACCAAGCTTTTTTGACCGCATCGGTAGCACCAAGGACATCGGACATCGCTTGTAACAAGGACTCAATCACCCAAGGATAGTGTATCGCCTGAATATCAGTCTCGATATGACGAAGCGCAATCTTCTCAATGGCACCACTCAACGCCGACAAATTATCAATATTCTCGGCATAAGCAATGATCGCTCTAACCAAGACTTTGTTCTGGTTTTTGGGTGCGTTGGCAAAGAGTTTTTTCGCGTCAGGATAGTTAGTGAACATGATCTCGTACATACGAGTTGTGATGGCTTGGCCCTTTTCTTTCAAAATCGGGGCGGTGTCCTTAATAATCTTCTTGTTCTCTTCAGTGAGAAGAGATTAATATAACTTCTTTTCCTTCTCAATGAGTACATTCGCCAAGTACCAATAAGCCTCCGTCCAAGCCTTGTTGACTTCATCAGTGACGGCATCACCCAGGACATCTTTGACCGCCCCTAACAAGGATTCAGCCACCCATGAATAGTGCTCCGGCAAGATACTGATTTCAACATGACGAGCCGCAATCCTTTCAAGGGCAGCATCCAATGCCCCCAAATTCTCAATATTTTCGGCATAAGCGACAATTGCTCTGGCTAAGATTTGGGGCTGGTTTTTCGGGGCATTCTTAAACAGTGGCTTTGCATCAGGATATTTGCCGAACATCCGCTCATACATTCTGGAGGTGATCTTCTCAGAATTGGCTTTGATAGCTGGGGCGGTGCTTTTTACGATTTCTATGGTTTTTGCTGATAATTGATCCATTATTTATATGTCCTCTTACTGGTGATTGTTCAGTGGGCTAATAATAGACTCGTCCGAAAATAAGAATTTTCTAAATAAAACATGGCTTTTTTTATTTACGGACAAGTCTAATATATCTGCTAACAATACAATAGCAATTAATATACCACATTATTATTTTGTTTATGCCAACAGAGGCGGCAATTGTTTTGCCAAGGCCATTTTCTCCGCCACTTTTGCGCCCATCAACACAAATCCGCCTAATTTTCTGTCTGGTGTATAAAATAACGCACGCACATCATGTCCCTGGGCTTCAATTTCCCAGTCTCCCGCAAGATCGGCTGCCGGCGGTGAGACGACTATCGGACAGGCTGGTGTTTTTACCGCGACTGGCATAGCCGGATAATTCACCCTTGTCGGTTGCCCAGTCAAACTTTTTGCCACAGCACGAGCGGCATTCATCAAGGGCATCACATAAGGTAGTACTAAGCCTTCGATTTGGATGCAGTCACCAACGGCGTAGATATTTTCAGCACTGGTTTTTAAATACCGATCCACCACAATGCCTCGTTCTACGGATAATCCAGCGGCGCTCGCTAATGATGTGCGTGGACGTAAACCAATAGCCGAGAGTATCACATCTGTTTCTAATACGCTGTCATCCGTGAGCGTTAAGCGATAACCGCTCTCAGCAGAATCTATGTGCTTAACCGCTTTTTCAAAATATAAGCTGACCCCTAAATCTTGCAAAACCTGTTGCAAAGTCCGCCCGACTTTCTCCGGTGCCATCTGCCCTAAGGGGTATTTTAGGGGATCAATCAAAGTGACCGAAAAACCGGCAGGCTGCAAATCGTTGGCAAATTCACAGCCTATCAATCCCGCTCCCATAATGGTGATTCGTTTGGCATCCTGTAAGGCAGCACGAAAACGAGTATAATCTTCCAAGTCATTAACGGACAATACTTTATCAGCGGCATTTCCTGTTAAAGCGATGCGTTTTTGTTCTGCCCCCAAGGCTAAGATTAATTGACTATATTCCAAGCGTTTTTCGCCGACATAAACCGCATGTTGCTGAGGATCGATTTGAGTGATTTGTGTGTGAGTCAATATTTCCGCTTTGAGTTGCGTCGCCATTTGAGTGGCTGGCGTTATGACCAAATTCTCAGGCGTTTTATTTTCAATAAACGCATTGGATAACATGGGCTTAGAATAAAAACACCCGTCATCAGCGCTGATGATTCGCAAAGGAGACTCTTTATCAAGTTTGCGTAATTCACGCGCCACAGTATAACCAGCTAAGCCGCTACCAATGATAGTAATTGGAGGCATGTTGTTGGAGACTTCCGTTTTGTCGTCTTCTACCACCAATTCAAACTCCGTTTTACCCACGCCACAATCGGGACAGAGCCAATCATCAGGGACATCCTCCCACCGTGTGCCGGGTGCTATACCTTCATCAGGAAAGCCTTTTTCTTCATCATAAATAAGACCACAGATGATACATATATATTTTTTATAAGCGTTAGACATGTAAAAACCTTTTGAATAATTTGCTAAATTGTAAACAAGATTCACAATGAGATTTAAATTGTTTTTTTAAACCCATCTATTCTCATCATCCAGTTCTACCTTTTTGTTGACGCCTTTTGAGGGTAATAGTATAGCGGCTGACTCCGACACGTTCCCCTAATTGGGCTTGTGACAGATGACGTTCTATACGTGCGGCTTTTATCATTGAGCCCAAGGTTTCCAAGAGGATTGTAGTATGTGTTGAGAGGGCGACGGTGTTTTTTGATTTGTTAGTCATGTTTATTATAACGAGCCGGATTAGGAGTCCAAAATTTATTTTGGACGAATTTCAAAAAAAACGGGCAAATTTTAGAAATGTGTCCTATCCTATTATTAATAGATGACAACCAACTTAACGGGTTAATAGATAATAAGTTATTGATTTACCATAATAATGAGTACAACGGATTACTTCGCGGAGTAATCCGTTGTACTCAATGCGTCAGTCCTAGATTTGTGTCGGCCACGGCTCGGTAGAAATTTATAACCATACTATTGACATTTGATTTTCATCGTGTAGAGTATGCCCTTGTCAGTCTAACCGATTTCAGCGCAACCGCCTCAGAAACTCAATGCCATTAAGTTAAGGATAATAAACCATCATTCGTTGTGGATTTGGTATGATGAATTTTCTCAAGCCGATTTCACGACTCAAATGCTATGTTTCTGGCGTAATACGGAGGTTTTATGGATACGGCTCAACTGATTAATGACAATTTAACCACCAGCGTCTGTCGAAAGTGGAACAACCCAGTCAAGAATCACTTCTATCGCTCAATTTAGCGATGCGTGGAATGGAAAATGAAAAAACGCCCCTTTATACAGTAGAATTTTTAGACCCGCATTGCTGCTTGAAAAACTACCCGGTTCCTATGATGATTGGCTCATTTGTATGATTTCTTCTCAACGGCGGCATTACATGGCAGGATTTGACGAAATCATAGATAAAAACGCGCCTGATTTTTCGGATTCTGGGCTCCCCTTGCTCTTCAAGCGATTTTTGATTTTCGGAGTCTGGTTCCCACGCAGAGCCTGGAAACCAGAAAAATAAATTAAGATGCAGCCTGCATAGCAAAGATACGAGCATTCAGACGACTTTTATGCCGAGCCGCCTTATTTTTGTGAATTAAACGCTTATTAGCCATGCGATCTATAATCGGTACTGCCGCTTTATAAGCAGCTTGTGCGGCTGCCTGTTCGCCGCTGGCAATCGCTTTAACCACTGCTTTCAAATAAGTACGCAACATAGAGCGCTGGCTCGCATTGTGTTTACGGTGTTTTTCAGCTTGGCGAGCTCGTTTTGTCGCTTGTGCAGAATTAGCCAAAATATATCTCCTATTAAGTATGTATTTATTAAATAAATAAATGTCTGAAAGTTTGTCGTAAATCAACTCAACACCTTCAATTCATCATCCAAAGCAACTTCACCATTTTCAATCACTTGCACATAAATCCCCAAATGGCGATGCCCATAAGTTTTAACCAAAGTTTGTGGAATTTGCAAATCTCGCACCGCAGAGTCTGGATTCACATTAGTGGCGGCACAACGCTCAATCAATTTAAATCCCCGCACTTTGGCTGTGCCCAACATCATTGTTTTATCCACCCAATCCATTTCTGCCCAAGGCGGTGCCCCATCAAAATATACATTAGCGCGAAATCGTAATGGGTGGACAGATGTGCCCAGCACTTTTTCCAACTCTCGCACAGTGGCAAGATTAATACATGATAACACTTTTGCGTTGACATCCGAAAACGTATGATCTGGGGCTTGCACTAATTTAGGCGCCCCCCGTATTTCATCGCCGAGATACTCAACAAAAAAATTTTCAATTTTTTGCCGCCCCTCAGAATCTTCCAAATTGCCACGGACAAGCACTTTACCATCGCGCTCAATCTGCAAAACGCCGGTACTATCATCATAAATACTATACAAAGCAGCCAAGCGTTCATTTTTCATCAACATTAAAAAATGCGTTTTAGAAAGATGCTGGGGCGCATGGGGATTAAATTCAGTGGTCCCATGCGCTAAGGCAAAGTGGCGATCTAGCCCAATGGCTTCACCTGCTTGCAAAGAGACTCGCTGCAAAGCTTCAGGGTTCATCCCTTTAATGGGATAGCGATAAAGATGAGTGATGGTTGACATAATTTTAAATAGCCAAGGCTTGATTAATATCCCCTAAAATAGGATCAATAGGTAAAATGACTCTTGCTAGTCGTGCCATTGGACAAGTATAACAGAACTTACAACGCCCTCACCTGCTCCACACTCAATCCAGTCGCACTGGCTATTTGTTCCTCAGAAATACCAAGGGCTTTCAAATTACGAGCGGTTTCCATCTTACCTTTTTCCTTACCCTCACCAAAACCTTTATCAAAACCTTTTTTCTCACCCTTCTTAAACTCACCCTGTTTGATTTCTTCCTCATTATATTCATCAAACATCCGCGCACGATCTTCTGGTGTGACTTTATCCTTCTCAATCAGATTGAAAACACGTTGAATCTGTGGATTCAAGTAATGAGATTCATCAACCTCTTCATCAAGGCTATCTTGGATAGCCTCCAACCATTCACGGTACGACTTCGGCGTGTCATCTTGAAGATATTTCGGGCAAATAAAGAGCACTTTGTGATCTATTTCACCTAATGGCTCACCTTTTCTATTTTTAGGATCAAAATCAATAGTAGAGACATCCTCTTTATGCCTATCACCAGAAGTCAAAATAACAATGGTGAAAACTTTCAATTTGGGAGAATAATTTTTTGACTTAACCACCTGTGCAGCCGCACAATGATAATGTAAAAAACGATGATAGTGATCAGAAAAGCGTACATGTTGCATACCAACAATCACCCGATTTTTCTCGTCTTCGGCATAAAGATCAAATTTAGTCGCAACACTGCCTATTGGTGGATCATAAGCTTTATCTTTTTCCACCACATCAATTTCAAGTTTAATGCCCAACAAATCATGGATAAAAGCGGTGAAAATCTCTTTATCACCAAAAGCCTTTTTGAAAATCACATCATAACGTAACGGAGCAACTTGTTTCATAGTACTTTACTCAAAGTCAAATTGAACCGGTTATTTTAACATATTTATCTTTATATATTAGTAAGATATAAAATAAAATCTTAGCACAAGCCAAGGGGCTTTTTTTTCACTCCAATTACCATATAGGAATGGTACATTTATTTCAAATTGAGTATAGATATTCCCCTGCACCTTTAGATCAAATAGATCGGCGCCATGTTGGGTATCAGGTAAATAGCCACCGTGGATGGCAATTGTTTCGATTTTCAAAGATGTCCAAACTAAAGTTTGGACTCCTCTAAACTAACAAAACTTGAGTAAAAATATATGCCATTAACAAACCAACAAATCCGTCATCTTCGCAGCCTAGCCCATCATTTAAAGCCAGTCGTGATGATTGGAGAAAAAGGTGTCACTGAAAATCTCTCAACTGAATTAAACCGCGCTTTAGAAGACCATGAATTAATTAAGGTTAGTATTGCAGGGGCAGATAAAGAGGAGAGAGCCACTATCACAAAGGCACTTTGTCAAAGCAGTGGTGCCCAATTAGTGCAACGGATTGGTCGTATTAGTGTTTTGTATCGCCCCAGCCAAAAGCCGCAGATTGTCATACCCACTCGGCATTGAAACGCGACTTAAAATGAGACAACTACTATGAACATGCAATTTTTGATTATCGATCCACAAAACGATTTTGCCAATCCCGCAGGCAGCCTCTTTGTGCCAGGTGCCGACAAGGATGCCGACAGACTGGCACAAATGATTAAACGGCATTTATCCAAAATTGATGAGATTCACATCACCTTGGATACGCACCACTTGCTAGACATCGCCCACCCGCTTTTTTGGCTGGACACTCAAAACAAGCACCCCGCTCCATTTACTTGCATCACACTAGAAGATGTACACAATGGCAAATGGAAAACGACACAGAGCGGATTTCAAAAACGCGCAACGCGCTATGTCGAGACACTCAAAGCAAATGGGCGTTACGATTTAATTATTTGGCCACCACATTGTCTCATCGGCAGCCAAGGCAATAACGTCGTCGCGCCGATTGCAGAATCCGTGCTGGCATGGGAAAACCGTTTTGCCATGGTGGACTATGTGATCAAAGGCTTAAATATCTGGACAGAACATTATAGTGCGGTGCAAGCCGATGTGCCTGATCCCACGGACCCTGGCACACAACTGAATACGCGCCTGATTGAAAGGCTAGAATCTGCTGACTTGATTGTCCTATCTGGACAAGCCTTATCACATTGCGTGGCTAATACGGTACGCGACATTGCCAAAGATGACAATATCAACAAAATGGTTTTGATTGAAGACACCACTTCCTCAGTGCCCGGCTTTGAACATTTGGGAGAGGATTTCCTCAAAGAAATGAAAACACGCGGTATGCGTACCGCCAAATCCACTGAATATTTAATCTAACTTCGTTGTCATCAATCAATACACTTCAAAGTCCGCACAATTTACATGTATTTGATTAGCTTGAACAAGTGGAGCAGCATCCTGTCTAACCAAAACACCACAGGCACTGTATTGCCCTAAGCCTACGCCCGCCGGCAGGGATAAATTCATAATCGAATAAGTCTGTTGCCCGGCGATCTCAACCTTGGGTTGGTAAACTTGAGCCGTATTGGGCCAACTGAAATTTAACGGATAGCCAAGTGTGAAAAAAATGCCTTCAGGAAATATGAGGGCTACATATAAATCAACTACCGCCTGTCCGTTGACAGTCATATCTAAGCGCAGTGG
>JALXAQ010000001.1 GCA_026991885.1 Thiotrichaceae bacterium | reverse complement strand
GGCAATACGTAATAAGTATCGGGTATTTTTGTTTTGGATTTTGACTTATCCCTGCTAAAAAAAAATCCCTGTAGTTAATGTTTTGACTTATCCCTGCTAAAAAGAAATCCCTGTAGTTAATGTTTTGACTTATCCCTGCTAAAAAGAAATCCCTGTAGTTAAATGTTTTGACTTATCCCTGCTAAAAAAAAATCCCTGTAGTAAGTGTTTTGACTTATCTAGGACTTACGCACTGAGTACAACGGATTAACGGAATAAACGGATTAATGGGTGAGTACAACTAATGGATGACAACGAATAAAAGCCTTGAAACGAAGTAACGGAGCTGGCGACGTGAACGTTCCGTTACTTCGTTTCATCACGGATTTTACGGATGACGCGGATGGCGCGGATTTAAAGTCAAAATCAAAGTCAAAGTCAAAAGATGAGAGATAAAAAGTGTTTTTATGTTTTTAATCCGTGTCATCCGTGTCATCCGTAAAATCCGCTATTCAAGGTTTTTTTAATTTCTGAGACTCAAACCAATTTGTAAAATAGCTTGAAATATAATATAATCTACCCTAAAATTTAATTATCTGAAAACGTCAGAACTATGACAAAACCCCTATTATCTCCCAAACTAGATTTGGTGTTTAAGTTAGACTGACTCAATCAAGTGCTTAGCCAAAGTTTTAGTGGCTATCCTCTTCGCAGTCTCAATGCCATCGCCTAACAGGGGCAACCATAAAGGATTGCCCCTACAAAGGATTATATTTAATAAAGGATAAACCAAAACCTTAACGATGATTTTGACTTATCCCTGCTAAAAAGAAATCCCTGTAGTTAAAGATTTTGACAAATCCATTCTTAAATGCAATCCTTGTAGTTAAGATTTTGACAAATCCCTGCTAAAAAAAAATCCCTGTAGTTAAAAGAGGTCATTTATCAATGTCAAAAATAACAGCGACTATTTTATGCTTAGGCATAATCCTAACTCAACCAGTATTATCAGCCACACCGCGTACAGCCTTAGTAATAGGCAATGCCGCCTATCAACAAGGACGATTAAGTGCGCCTGTTCGGGATGCACAAGCCTTAGCAAAAGTCTTGCGAAAATTAGGTTTTCAGGTGATTGAACGCTCCAATCTTAATTTAGATGAGATGGAAAAAGCCATTGGTGAATTTCATCAACTCTTATCTAAACGTTCCGGCGTTGGATTGTTCTATTATTCTGGGCATGGTATTCAATACCAAAACCAGAATTATTTAATACCTATCGGTGCCAGCGAATCATTATATGGTGCTTATGCTTTGCCGAAAAAAACCGTTGCCGTGAATGAAGTCTTAGAGGCGATGAATTCTGCTGGTAATGCCGTCAATTTAGTCTTTTTGGATTCGTGTCGCACGCAGCCAGAGATGGTCAAATCGTGGGCTAAAGGCCAAGAAATCCCCCCAGGCATGGCAAAACAATCGGATGTGCCCGGCTCCTTGATTGCTTACGCTGCCGCCCCCGGTAAGCCCGCATTAGATGGCAAAAATGGGCAAAATAGTCCTTATGTGAAGGAATTGCTCAAGTGGATTCAAAAACCCAATTTGTCGATATCGGATGCTTTAACTCAAGTGCGGGTATCGGTGATGAAGGCGACACGAAAAGGTCGGCAAGAAGCCCAACAACCGCAATATTCAAATGCTTTAAATGAACTATTTTATTTTAATCCATCGGATGAGCGAGATAAAATCTCCTGCCCAGAATGTCCACAATTGTTGCGTACTTGCCAGCGACATTTTGATGCCTATCGTTTGACAACGGGCTACGGCGGCACGGCTTTAAGTTGTTATGGCGAAGTCTTAAAAAAAGATCGCAATAATGCGGAGGCTTTGGCGGGCTTAGAGAAAATAGAGAAAAAATATGTGGCTTGGATAGAACGCGCCTTGAGTCGTCAGCAAAAAAATAAGGCGTTGCAATATATGGCAGGTTTACGCAAAGTCAACCCAGAATCCCCAAAATTGGCCGCCTTTGAAGAACAAACGCAAACCCCAACGCCATTTTTTATTCAACCACCAACGGTGAAACCAAGTCCTCGCCAAAGTTTTTCCGCTGGCAAAGTTTTCCGTGATCGTTTGAAAGATGGCACGCAAGGACCAGAAATGGTCTGGATACCGGCAGGTTCTTTTAGAATGGGCGATCTTCAAGCCGGTGGTGACTCAGATGAAAAACCGGTCCATCGCGTGTCTATTACGCAACGGTTTGCGATGGGACGGTATGAGGTGACGTTTGCTGAATATGATAAGTTTGCCCAAGCCACGGGTAGAAAAAAGCCAGATGATGGAGGCTGGGGGCGTGGCAATCGTCCGGTTATTAATGTGTCTTGGCATGATGCCACTGCTTATGCTGAATGGTTAAGTGAGCAAACGGGTCAAACCTATCGCTTGCCTACTGAAGCAGAGTGGGAGTATGCCGCTCGTGGGGGGACAGATACTAAGTATTGGTAGGGTAATACGGCCTCTCATGATTATGCTAATTATGGTGATGACAGCGGTTGGGGAGGTTTAGCCAAAGGGAAAGACCGTTGGAAATATACAGCCCCTGTGGGTTCGTTTGCGCCTAACCCCTTTGGTATATATGACACTGCGGGGAATGTCTGGGAGTGGACCTGCTCTGAGTATGAAAGTAAATATAGTGGTCAAGAACAGCTTTGTTGAAAAAACATTAATAAAAACAGCCGTTTGTCCTTGCGCGGCGGTTCGTGGAGCCTCGGCACGACGAGGATGCGGACGGCTGGCCGCAGCAGCGGGGGGCCGGCTAACCGCGACGACGACTGGGGCTTCCGGGTCTCCAGGCTATAACCCTTTATTATTTATCACTTTTACTC